>NZ_JBNAZM010000013.1:0-107570 GCF_051195215.1 Arhodomonas sp. AD133
GGAAGAGATCGTCCTGCGGCGTGCGCCGCTCGTCCCGAGGACCCATCCAACACCGTCCGTTATTGCAGGGAAACTGCCCTGAGCGTACCAAAAACCGGCGATTCCAGAACGCTGGGAAACGCCGAAATCTACGCCGCATCAGTCGGTTGCGAGTTTTTCAGGACCGACTAGCTAAGCCTTCGGCGGCAACATACAAGGTCGGTACAGCAAGGCACGGCCCTGCGCTCCCTACCTTTCGACGAGTATTGCCATGTCGCGAGCCGCACAGCGGCTCCCTTCGCGCGCTCGTCAGCGCGTCTGTGGGCCGCGTTGCTCGTCGCTCGTGTAGGGCCTCGCCACACAGCACGCCTCGCGCCCCTGACCGTCGAGGCCACTGACCCGGGATGTCGCAAGCCCATTGCGACGGCATACCGGCGAGGCGTGTCGGAGCGAACTGACGCGCTGACGAACGCCGGGACATGGCAATACCCGTCGCAAGGTTGGTCGATCGGTCAGGCGCCTGGTGCTGCGATGAACGGCACCGTTCCGGCGGGGTGTTATTTCCGGGCGGTGCTCAATGCGCCCGCTGTGGCGACGATAAGGGCCATACCCGCGAGCTGCGTCATTCCCAGTGACTGGCTCAGGACGACGAATCCGAACGTCGCCGCGGTTACCGGTTCGATCATGGCGACAATCGAGGCGATCGCGGGCGAGGTCATCCGCAGTCCGACGATGTAGAGCACGAACGACACGCCGGCTCCGAAAAGCCCCAGGAGGACGAACAGGTAGAGGTCCGGCGAGAACAGGACGGCCACGGCCTGCTCGCGATCGATCAGCGGAAGGAGCAGTGCGGTGAGAGTCAGCAGGCCGATGCTCAGGGCGGTTTCGGCGGAGCTCTCCGCCGAAGCGTATCGGAACCCGAAAATGAAAAGGGCGTAGGACAGGCCCGATGCCAGGCCTGCTGCAACGCCGGTTGCGGTGACATTGGAAGCGTTGCCGTTGGTAAGGCCCGTCAGCAGGACGATACCTGTCAACACGGCGATAACCGCCAGCGACTTCAAGGTGCTCGCGCGCTCGATGCCGACGGCAATCGATACGAGGTACACGTACACGGGTGCGGTGTACATGAGCGTGGCCGCCACCGCCACGCTGGCCTCGCCGATGCTGATGAAATAGAACGTGAAGTTGCCTGTGACCCCGATTCCGGCGGCGATCGACCACCAGACCATGCGGCGGTTGGCGGGTCTGTGCGAGCCGGGATGAACGACAAGCCAGGCGGCGAGACAGGCGAGACCCAGCGCACCTCGGTAGAAGGAGATCACCAGAGGCTCCCAGCCCCGCTCCATGAGAATACCGGCCAAGCCGCCCGAGACGCCCCAGAAGAACGCCGCGAGCACGACCAGGCCGACGCCGATGGCTTGCATCGCCTCATCCTTGCGTGCAGTCATTCGCCCTCGCTCTGCGGAAACGCGCCCGTAAGTTGCCCTGCAGGTCTGTTGCGCGCCATCGGGTACTTGATGGCGGCACGCAACCATACCGGCATATTCTGTCCGGGTCGACGCGACTCGGGCCGCTACCGCGGGTAGCTCACGTGTTTCACCTCGAGGAACGCGTGTAGCCCCCACGGTCCGAGCTCGCGGCCGATGCCGCTTGCCTTGTGGCCGCCCCAGGAAGTCTCCGGCAGAATCACTTGGGGGCCGTTGAGCCAGACGTGACCGGCCTCGAGGCGGTCGGCGACGCGGTGGGCGCGCTCGGTGTCCGCGCTCACCACGGTGGCGGCGAGGCCGTAGGCGCAGTCGTTGGCGAGCGCGACGGCCTCGTCCTCGCTGGCGAAGGTGCGGGTGCAGAGCACCGGGGCGAAGATCTCCTCGCGCCACAGGCGGCTGTCCGTGGGCACGTGGGTATACACCGTGGGCGCGACGAAGTAGCCGTGCGCGCGGTTCGACGCGGTGCCGCCGGTCAGGCAGACGAGGTTCTCGCTCACGGCCTGCCGGAAGTAGGTGAGGGCCTTGTCGTACTGGGCGCGGGTGGTGAGCGGGCCCATCTCCGTCGCCTCGTCGAGCGGGTCGCCCAGGGCGAGGGCCTCGGCAGCGGCCTTGAGCCGCGGCAGCACGGCTTCCGCGACCGACTCGTGGACCAACAGCCGCGAAGTCGCGGAGCAGATCTGGCCGGCGTTGAAGAAGATTCCGGCCATGATCCACTCCACCGCCTGGTCCGGATCGGCGTCCTCGAACACCACGATGGGCGATTTGCCGCCGAGCTCGAGGCTGATATTGCGGGCGTCCGCCGCCGCCGCGCGCATGACCTGCGCGCCCACCGGGTTGCTGCCGGTGAACGAGACCTTGGCGACGTCCGGATGGATGGTCAGGGGGGCGCCCACGTGCTCGCCCGTGCCGTTGACGATATTGAGCACGCCTGCGGGCAGGTCGACCGTCTCGGCGACTTCCGCCATGACCATCTCCGGCAGCGGCGTGACCTCCGAGGGTTTGAGCACCGCGGTGCAGCCGGCGAGCAGCGCCGGTGCGAGCTTCCAGGCCGTGGTCACCAGCGGGAAGTTCCACGGCACGATGAGCGCGGCCACGCCCACGGGCTCCAGGCGCAGGCGCGAGGCGTATCCCGGCATGGCGACCGCTACGTCCGCGTTCTGGCGGGCGTCGAGTAGCGCCTCGGCGTGCTCGCCGTAATACCGGTAGGTGGCCACGGCGTCGCCGAGGTCGATGCGGGCTTCCGCCAGCGGCTTGCCGTTGTTGCGGCTCGTCAGGCGCACGATCTCCTCGCCGCGGCGCTCGAGCTCGTCGGCGATGGCGAGCAGGTAGCGGCCGCGCTCGACGGTGGTGAGTGCCCGCCATGACGCGAGGGCGCGGTGGGCGGCGGTAACCGCGCGGTTCACGTCTTCCGGCGCGCCCCGCGGCACTTGGTCCATCACCGTTTCGGTGGCCGGGTTATGGACCGCCAGGGTGTCGTCGCTCGCGGAGGGCACAAGGCGGCCGTCGATGAATTGCTGGATGGTCATGGCGTGCTCCGCAATTAGTCGCTCGCGAGGAACGGAGCGTCCTCGCGGATCTCGATCACGGTGGGGCGTTGGGCAGTAGCCGCATCGCGCACGGCGGCTTCGAGGGCGGCGAGGTTGTCGACGGCGGCGGTTTCGCAGCCGAAGGCCGCCACGGCGGCGAGCAGGTCCGGCGTGTAGAGATCGACGCCGATCTCCGGTAGGCCGCGGCCACGCATGTAGCGCTTGATCTCGCCGTAACCGTCGTTGTTCCACAGCAGCACGATCACCGGCGCGCCGGCTTCGACGGCCGCGGCGAGCTCGCTGAAGGTGAACTGCAGACCGCCGTCGCCCACCAGGCAGACCACAGGGCGCGCGGGTCCGGCGAGGCGGGCGCCGACTGACGCCGGCAGCGCGTAGCCGAGGGTGCCGTAACCGGTCGTCGAGTTGAACCAACGCCGCGGCCTGTCCGTGTCCACCAGGTGGTTGCCGGAATACACCGGCTGGGTGGAGTCGCCCACGAAGATCGGGTCGTCCAGGGCGGCGCGTACGGTTTCGAAGACGCGCCGGTGGCCGGCCCAGGCCGTGGGCAGCTCGCCGGCGAGCGCTGCTCGTGCTGCCCGGGTACGGTCGGCGCCGGCGGCCTCCCGCGCCAGCGCGCCGTGGTCGAGCGCGGCAAGCAGCGCCTCGACGGCGAGGGTGGCGTCGGCGTGCATGCCGAGGCTCGCCGGGTGATTGGCGTCGAGCATATCCGGGTCGATGTCCACCCGGATCAGCGTGCCGTCGATGGTGAAGCCGCCGTCAAAGACTACGTCGTAGTCGGTCTCGCCGAGCTCCGTGCCCACGGCGAGCACCACGTCCGCCTCGCGCACGAGTTGTCGTACGGCTGTCAGAGACTGGTTGGACCCCAGATTGAGCGGATGAGACGCCGGCAGCAGGCCCTTGGCGTTGATGGTGAGTGTGGTGGGGGCGTCGAGGCGCTCGGCGAGCGTCGCCGCGAGCGCGCCGGCCGCCACGGCGCCGCCGCCGAGCAACAGCACGGGGCGGCGGGCGTCGCGGAGCAGGTCCGCGGCGCGCTCGACGGCTGCCGGCGCAGGTGCCGGGCGCGCGGGTGGGGCGGCGATACGCCGGGGCACGGCACTCGCATCCCGGGTGATGACGTCGATGGGGATCTCCAGGTGCACCGGACGCGGCCGCCGCCCACGGAATACCGCGAACGCCCGGGCGAGGGCATCGGGCAGGGCGGCCGGGTCGCGCACGGTCTCGCTGAAGGCGGTGATGCCTGCGGTGAGCGCCCGCTGGTCCGGCAGCTCGTGGAGCCGTCCTTCGCCGCGGCCGAGGTGGGCGGAGTGGATGACGCTCGAGATCACGAGCAGGGGCACCGAGTCGGCGTAGGCCTGACCCATCGCGGTGGCGATGTTGGTCACGCCGGGCCCCGAGATCACGAAGCACACCCCGGGCCGCCCGCTGGCGCGGGCGTAGCCGTCGGCCATGAATCCCGCGCCCTGCTCGTGGCGCGGGGTGACATGACGGATACCGGTGGCCGGCAGCCCGCGGTAGAGCTCCACGGTGTGCACGCCGGGGATGCCGAATACCGTCTCCACCCCGTAGCCTTCCAGCAGCTCCACCAGGCGTTCGCCGCAGGTCGTCGTCGCAGCCACCTCAGAACACCACCCAGTGGGCGATGGCGACGATGATAGGCAGCGTGATCACCGTGCGCAGAAGGAAGATCGCCGCCAGTTCCCACAAGCCGAGCGGGATCTTCGATTTCATGAGCAGCACGCCGATCTCCGACATGTAGATGAGCTGGGTGAGCGACACGCAAGCGATGACGAAGCGGGTGAGCTCGCTCTCGATGCCCTGGGCGAGCACCGCCGGCAGGAACATGTCCGCGAAGCCCACGAGCATGGCCGGGGCGGCCTTCTCCGCCTCGGGGATCGCCATCCACTCCAGCACCGGCACGAACGGGTAGGAGAGGTACTGGAACAGCGGCGTGTGCTCGGCGACCACCAGGCTCAGGGTGCCGATGGCCATGACCAGGGGCAGCAGCCCGAAGAGGATGTCCAGATAGTTCACCGCGGCATCACGGGCGAGCACCGGCGCGGCGGGGGCGCGCTCGGCGCGGGCCACGGCCTGGCGCACGCCCCAGGCGAACAGTGACGTGCCCTCGGGGACCTCCTCGCGGATGCGCCGGCCGGTGGCCTCGTTGTATTCGTCGGGCTTGCGCGAGAGCGGCGGCAGGCGCGGCACCACCAGCGCGGCTATGAGCCCGGCCACCACCACCGTGGCGTAGAAGGGCACGAACAGGTGGTTGAGATCCACGAAGCTCGTGACCAGCACCGCGAAGGCGATGGAGACGATGGAGAAGTTGGTCGCGATTACCGAGGACTCGCGCTTGGAGTAGAAGCCGCGCTCGTACTGCTGGGTGGTGATGAGCACGCCCACGGTGCCGGAGCCGAGCCAGGAGGCGGTGGCATCGATGGCCGAGCGTCCCGGCAGGTTGAACACCCGGCGGAAGACGTTGCGCACCAGCGTGCCGATGAACTCCATCAGGCCGAAATCCACCAGAAACGGCAGCAGGATGGAGGCGGCGAAGAAGAAGGTGATGAGCACCGGCGCCAGGTCGTTGAGCACCACCGAGCCCGTCGCCGCGCCCCAGACCCATTCGGGCCCGATCTCGAAGAGTGTCATCACGGCGAACACCGCGCCGGTCACGCGCAGCGCGAGGTAGCCCGGGCCCACCCGCAGCAGGTTCATCAGGCGGTTGTCGGGCAGGCGCCCGGCGGGCAACACGGCGACCACCGCGGAGGCCACTGCCGAGATGGTGAGCACGGTGGCCGCCACGGCCGGCAACGAGTCCGAGAACGTGGCCTTGAGCCAGTCCGAGAGCACGCCCATGCCGATGGTGACCTGGCCGTCCACCACGATGGGGGTGAGGAACATCAGCGCGCCGATGAGCGAGGGCACCAGGAATTTCAGCAGGCCGGCCGCCCCAAAGCCGGGGGTGTCGGCCGCGGAGGTGTCGTCGAGCACGACGTTCTCGCTTTGCGCGCGTTCGTAGTAATCCGACATGATCGCATCTCCTCCTCGGGGACGTGGGTCGTCCCGATTGTCGGGGGCGCCCGTGGCGGGCACCCCACGTTTCTCAGTCGCGGTAAGTCACGCCCGGCAGCACGCAGAGCATCTCGTAGAGCAGATTGGCGCCGAGCAGCGCGGTGTTGCCGCTGGGATCGTAGGGCGGGGCAACCTCCACCAGGTCGCCGCCGATCACGTCCAGGCCCTGGCAGCCGCGCACGATCTCCACCGCCTGCGGTGCGGTGAGCCCGGCAATCTCGGCGGTGCCGGTGCCGGGGGCGAAGGCCGGGTCGATGCCGTCGATATCGAAGCTGATGTAGACGGGCCCCGCGCCGAGTTGCTCGCGTACTTCGGCCATCAGCGGCGTGAGGGAGCGGTACCAGCACGCCTCCGCGGGCACCACGCGAAAGCCCTGCTCCCGGGACCAGTCGAAGTCGTCGGCGGCGTAGCCGGTACCTCGCAGCCCGATCTGGACGACGCGTTGCGGATCGAGCAGGCCCTCCTCGACGGCGCGGCGAAACGGTGTGCCGTGCGCGATGCGCTCGCCGAACATCTGATCGTTGATATCGGCGTGGGCGTCCACGTGCACCACGCCCACGGGGCCGTAGCGGTCGGCCATGGCGCGCAGGACGGGCAGGGCAAGGGTGTGATCGCCGCCCAGGGTGAGCGGCCGGCAGCCGTGGCTGACGATCTCGCGGTAGGCGTCGTGGATGATGTCGACGCTCTTCTTCAGGTCGAAGGTATTGATGGGCACATCGCCGATGTCGGCGACCTGCAGGCTGTCGAAGGGCGCGGCGCGGGTGGCCATGTTGTAGGGCCGCAGCATGCGCGACTCGTCGCGGATCTGGCGCGGCCCCAGGCGCGCGCCGGGGCGGTTGGAGGTGCCGATATCCAGCGGCACGCCGACGAAGGCGGCGTCCAGGCCGGCGGCGCCTTCCCGGGTGGGCAGCCGCATCATGGTGGCGGGGCCGCCGAAGCGCGGCATGGTGTTACCGCTGAGTGGCTGGTTGAGCGTTCGCTCTCCCATGGCGATCTCTCCTCGTAGGCCTGTCATCGTTCTGGGCGTTGCCAAGTGCAAAGCGATAACCATGCCAGTTCATAACATACTGATTTATATGAGGTTGGTTTCGTTTTTGAATCAAATCTGAATCGTTTGGAATGCCGTTCGAATCACTATAGAATTAATGATTCATTAACGGTTCATTTGTCGGAGCTCGTATGCCCGTGGCCGCCGATAGCCGTGCGACAGCCCTGGAGCGCGACACCATTCTCCAGCGCTCCCACGATCACATCGTCATTGCCGATGGCGAGGGCCGGGTGTTGCGCGCCAGCGCGAGCTGCACGGCGGTCTATGGCGTGTCGGCAGAGGCGCTCGTCGGGGCCAGTGTCTACGACCTGGAGCGCGAGGGCGTGTTTTCGCCGTCCATCACCGCGGAGGTGCTGCGTACCCGGGCCGAGTGCCAGCTCATGCAGCACACCCGCACCGGGCGTTCGGTGATGGCCGAGGCGTATCCGGTCTGGGACGGCGACCGTCTGGTACGGGTGATCAGCTTCTCCAAGGACATGACCGACATCCAGCTCCTGCAGCGGGAGTACGAGCTGTTGCAGCGGCGGCTGGCGGCGCGGGAGACGCCGGCGGCCACCGACGACATGGCGTTGGAAGGGCTGCACTTCCGCAGCGCCATCATGCGTGAGCTGGTCTCGCTGCTGCAGCGGGTCGCGCCCACCGACGCCAACGTGCTCCTGCTTGGCGAGTCCGGCGTCGGCAAGACCGCTTTCGCGACCCTGCTGCACCGCCACAGCCCGCGGTGTGACGGCCCTTTCGTGGAGGCGAACTGTGGTGCCATCCCGGAGACGCTGTTCGAGTCGGAGGTCTTCGGCTACGTCACCGGGGCATTCAGCGGCGCCTCACGGGAGGGCAAGCCGGGGCTCGCCGAGCAGGCCGACGGCGGCACGCTGTTTCTCGACGAAATCGCGGAGCTGCCGCTCGCCGTGCAGGCGAAGCTCCTCAAGGTGATTCAGGACGGCCGTGTCACCCGGCTCGGCAGCACACGACCGGGGACCATCGATTTCCGCCTGGTGGGGGCGACCAACCAGGATCTGGAACGCCTGGTGGCCGAGGGGCGTTTCCGCGCCGATCTCTACTACCGGCTGAACGTGGTGCCGGTGACCATTCCGCCACTGCGCGAGCGCCGCGAGGATATTCCCGTGCTCGTCAACCACGTGCTCGCCGGGCTCAACGAGCGTTACGGCGGCGGCAAGGTGCTCGCACCAGAGTGCTGGCAAGAGTTGCTGAGCCGCGATTGGCCGGGGAACGTGCGCGAGCTCGAGAATCGCCTCGAGCGGCTGTACGTGGCGAGCGAGGGCGATGTCATTCAGGCCACCGCGGCGATTCCGGCGGCCAATGCCGACGCCGCGGCGCCGGCGCCGCCTGCGCCGGCCCCTGGCCGCACGCTCGCCCAGGCCGTCGCCGAGGCCGAGCGCGAGGCGCTGACGCAGGCATTGCGTCACTGCCGCAGCACCTACGAGGTGGCGGAATACCTCGGCACGAGCCAGCCGACGGTTTTCCGCAAGCTGAAGAAGTACGGCCTGCGCGTGCGCTGACGCCGGCGTCCGGCAGTCAGCCCGCGAGGCGCAACCGCCCGCATTATCGTGAAACCCGTGCTGATGCGGTATCCTTGCGGTTTCGAATTCGGCGCTAAGTCCACCCCATCCGCGACGTTCCGGAACGCCCATGCCCCAGGATATTCACGCCCACCGCATTCTGATTCTCGACTTCGGCTCCCAGTACACCCAGCTCATCGCCCGGCGCGTGCGCGAGGCCGGGGTGTATTGCGAGATCCACCCGTGCGATATGGCCGAGGCGGCCGTGCGGGAGTTCGGCGCGCAGGGGATCGTCCTCTCCGGCGGGCCCGAATCGGTGCACTTCGAGCATACCCCACGCATTCCCTCGGCAGTGTTCGAGCTCGGCGTGCCCGTGCTTGGCATCTGCTATGGCATGCAGGCAATGGCCGCCCAGCTCGGCGGCGCGGTGGAGGCCTCGGACCACAAGGAGTTCGGCTACGCCCAGGTGCGCGCCCGTGGCCACTCCAGCCTGCTGCGCGACATCGAGGACCACGCGAGCCCCGAGGGCTACGGCCTGCTGGACGTGTGGATGAGCCACGGCGATCGCGTGAGCGCGCTGCCCGAAGGCTTCAAGGTGATCGCGAGCACCGACAGTGCCCCCATCGCCGGCATCGGCGACGACGCCCGCGGCTACTACGGCGTGCAGTTCCACCCGGAAGTCACGCACACGCGGCAGGGCAAGCGGATCCTGTCGCGGTTCGTTCACGGCATCTGCGGCTGCGCCGGCGACTGGACCCCGGGCAACATCATAGAGGACAACGTCGCGCGCATTCGCGAACAGGTGGGCGACGAGAATGTTCTGCTCGGCCTCTCCGGCGGTGTCGATTCCTCCGTGGTCGCGGCGCTACTGCACAAGGCCATCGGCGACCAGCTCACCTGCGTGTTCGTGGACAACGGCCTGCTGCGCCAGGACGAGGGTGAGCAGGTGATGGCGACCTTCGCCCGCCACATGGGTGTGCGCGTGATCCACGTGGACGCCGAGGACCGGTTCCTGGACCGGCTTGCCGGCGTCGAGGATCCCGAGGACAAGCGCAAGATCATCGGCAACACGTTCATCGACGTCTTCGACGAGGAGGCGGGCAAGCTCGAGAACGTGCAATGGCTCGCCCAGGGCACCATCTACCCGGATGTGATCGAGTCCGCCGGCGCCGCCACCGGCAAGGCCCACGTGATCAAGTCCCATCACAACGTGGGCGGGTTGCCGGAGAAGATGAACCTGAAGCTCCTCGAGCCGCTGCGCGAGCTCTTCAAGGACGAGGTGCGAAAAATCGGCCTGGAGCTCGGGCTGCCGGCGGAGATGATCAACCGCCACCCGTTCCCCGGACCCGGGCTCGGCGTGCGCATCCTCGGCGAAGTGCGCAAGGCGTACACCGACCCGCTGCGCCGGGCGGATGCGATCTTCATCGAGGAGCTGCGCAACGCCGGCCACTACGACCGTGTCAGCCAGGCTTTCGCGGTGTTCCTGCCGGTGAAGTCCGTGGGCGTCACCGGCGACGGCCGCCGCTACGAGTACGTGGTGGCACTGCGCGCGGTGGAGACCGTGGACTTCATGACCGCGCGCTGGGCCAACCTGCCCTACGAGTTCCTGGATACCGTCTCGCGCCGGATCATCAACGAGATCGACGGTATCTCACGCGTGGTCTACGACATCTCCGGCAAGCCGCCGGCGACGATCGAGTGGGAGTAGACGGGCCGAGTTGAAAGTGCAAAGCGGCAAGTTTCAAGTGACGGCCCCTGCAAGGCTTTTCGCTTTCGACTTTTTGCTTGGTCGCTGACGGCCACCATGAGCACCGACGAAACCTTCATGGCCCACGCCCTGGCGCTCGCCGAGCGCGCCGCATCAGCCGGCGAGGTGCCTATCGGGGCGGTGGTGGTCGTGGACGGGCGGATCGTGGGGGAGGGCTGGAACCGGCCGATCGCGCGCCGGGATCCAAGCGCCCATGCAGAGATCGAGGCGCTGCGGGCGGCCGGAGAGGCGATGGATGCCTACCGCCTGCCCGGGGCGACGCTGTACGTGACGCTCGAGCCGTGCCCCATGTGCGTGGGCGCGCTCGTCCACGCGCGCGTGGCGCGGGTGGTCTACGGTGCGGCGGACACCAAGACTGGCGCATGCGGCGGTGCCCTCGCGCTGCACGAGCACGTGAGCCACAACCACCGGTTTCAGGTGGAAGGCGGTGTGCAGGCCGAGGCATGCAGCAACCGGCTGCGCCTATTCTTTCGCCAGCGGCGGGACGCCCGGCGACCCGATGTGTCGCTCGTGCGCATCGACGCCGACAACGCCGATCGCTTCGCCGATATCGAGATCGCCGCGGAGCAGCGTGAGTTCGTCACCGATGCGCGCACGCTCATACGCCGGCACCTGGAGACCGGCTACGCGGAGGCGCTGTACGGTATCGAGGCGGGTGGCGCCCCGGCGGGGCTGCTGGCGTTGCTGCCGCCGGAACTGGGAATCGACTACCCGGAAGCACGGTCGGACGAGGCCTGGCTGGAGGGCTTTCGCATCGACGCGCGTTTTCAGGGGCAGGGCGTTGCGGGCAAGGCGCTCACCGGGATTGCCACACTTGCGGCGCGGCGTTATGCGCGCCTCAGCCTGACGGTGAATCTGCGCAACGACAAAGCCGAGGCTGCCTATCGCCGGTTCGGCTTCCGCGATACCGGGGCGCTGTACCATGGCGGGCCGGCAGGGCCGCAGCGCATTCTCACACTGGATCTGAACGAGGGGGGAGCCGATGGCGAAGGGGCCTGAGCGGGTGCGTCGCGCACTCGTCGAACGGGGAATCGATGTCGCCATCCGGCGGGTGGATGAGTCGACCCGCACTGCGGCCGAGGCGGCGGAGGCCTTGGGCGTATACGTGGGACAGATCGCCAAGTCGCTGGTATTCCGTGGCGAGGCCAGCGGCGACGCGCTGCTGGTGATCGCCAGCGGCGATCGCCGCGTGAGCGAGTCTCTGCTCGCCGACCTCGCCGGCGAGCCCATCGGTCGTGCCGATGCCGCCTTCGTCCGCGAGCACACCGGCTTCGCCATCGGCGGCGTCGCTCCGCTGGGGCACCCGGAGCCATTGCGTTGCTGGATCGACGAGGATCTCACCCGCTTCGACACGGTGTGGGCAGCGGCCGGTTCACCGTTCGCCGTCTTTCCGGTGGCGCCGTCCGCTCTGCCCGCGATGACCGGCGGTGAGTTGGCACGCCTCGCCGGTGGAGAGAGCGCATGAGCGGCTGGCTGGAGCTTCGTCATCTACGCAGTCTGAAGGCGATCCGCGAGACGGGCAGCCTGGTGGCCGCCGCCGAGCGTCTGCACCTCACCCAGAGCGCGCTCTCGCACCAGATCAAGGCGCTGGAGACGCAGGTGGGAGCGGAGCTGTTCTTCCGGCGCACGCGGCCACTGCGCCTCGCGCCCGCGGGGCAGATGCTGCTGGAGCTCGCCGACCGCATCCTGCCGGAGGTGGAGACCGTCGAGCAGCGGCTCGGCAATCTCGCCGCCGGCGAGGGCGGTCGGCTGCATCTCGCCATCGAGTGCCATAGCTGCTACCAGTGGCTGCTGCCCACCATGGAGCGCTACCGTGAGCACTGGCCGGAGGTGGAGATGGATCTCTCCATGGGATTCAGCTTCCACCCGCTGCCGGCGCTGGTGCGTGGTGATATCGACATGGTGATCACCTCCGATCCGGATCCGGACCTAACCGGCATTCACTACGCGCCGCTGTTCCGGCACGAGGTACAGCTCGCGGTGCCGGCGGAATCGCCACTGGCGGATCGGGCACATCTCGAGCCGGAGGACCTGATCGATCAGACGTTGATTACCTACCCGGTGTGCCGGTCGCGGCTGGATGTGTTCACCCGGTTTCTCGACCCGGCGGGCGTGGAGCCCGCGGCGGTGCGCACCTCGGAGCTTTCGGTGATGATCGCCCAGCTCGTCGCGAGCCGTCGCGGCGTGACGGCCATGCCCAGCTGGGCGCTGGACGAGCACCTCTCCCGCGGCCAGATCCGCGTGTGCCGCCTGGGTGCGGATGGGTTGTGGAGTACGTTGTATGCCGCCATGCGCGAGGAGGAGGCGGGGTTGCCTTACCTGACCGCGTTCGTCGCCGCAGCCCGTCAGCTCACCGGTGAGCGGCTTCGCGGCATCCGTCCCGTGGCCGAGGGAGCGACTGCAGCCGGGTAACCGGTGTGGGTGGCGTTGAAAGCCTCCGCCCTACAGTTCGGTCACATAGGTTGGGGACCGCCGCAGGCGGTGCCCAACATCGGTCAACCTGTGGGACGGGTGTCGGCTGCCAGGTGCGAAGGGCGGAGCCCGTGCGGGGAGAGTCGGTTGCCAAGAGCAACCGATCTACCAGTTGACCGGCAACGGAGTATCCACGCGGCTGGCAATGGCCGGAACCGCCTGAGACAGGCCCGAATTATCCTTTGGAAACAAGCGGTTAAAGGGTGGTGGATAGGAGTGACCAACGCCGCGCCACGGCGCAGAGGCTTGCGACCCGAACCCCGAAACCCGAACCCCGAAACCCGGATCTTGCAGGCCTACCGAGAGCGCCGAATAACCTGTGGCCGGGTCGGTGAAAGAAGGGGCGCTGGCTGGCCGGGCGTCCATGCCGCAGCTGGCTGGCGTCGACAATTGCAGAGGCGTGGATGGTTTTGGCGTCTCGCCAGTTTCTTCTCGTTCTCAGAGCGTCGGGGCCCGGTGGTTACTCCTCTTTGGTGAGGATCAGCCGTTCGTTACGGGTGAGCCGCAGAATATAGCGCTCCCCTTCATGATCGATGGTCACCGTGCGGTTGCCGCGGAAGAGATCCCGGGTGTCCAGTTCCGGGCGTTCCGACTGTGGCGTTTCCGCCTGTCGAGCGCGGGGCAATGTCAGGGTTTCCGCGTTGTTGACTGCCATGATCGATCCCTCCCTGTTGGAGAGGAATGATAATGATTCCTGTTTTTGTTTGTCAACGACCATCGCGCTGGCCTCTGCGAGGCACGGTTCGCGGGGAGTTCCGCGGCCGCGTGCGGGGTAAGTTGGGAACGGTGTCTCCTCGCACATCACGATCACATCCGACTCTGGCTGTGACGCAGCGCACATCGTAGACTAGGCGCTGGGGGTACCTCCGCGGATGGCGGCGCCGATTGCGTCGGTCAACCCGGGGCACGCCGGCGATATCTCGCTCGCGTGTGAGATAGGGGCGGCGCGCTGGTTCGGGTCGCCTGCCGGGAGGTCCACATCCAACACCAAGAAATCGCCGGACAAACTGGGGAAGCACAATGAATA
The DNA here is from genome assembly GCF_051195215.1 of Arhodomonas sp. AD133. Lineage (NCBI taxonomy): Bacteria > Pseudomonadati > Pseudomonadota > Gammaproteobacteria > Chromatiales > Ectothiorhodospiraceae > Arhodomonas > Arhodomonas sp. AD133. Next base: position 13,915 of record NZ_JBNAZM010000013.1, read on the forward strand.
ACGCTCACACGGACGGAGCGCGCGGCCGTATCGCGCATCATGGCCGCGGAGGCGAGCTATTCGTCATCTTCATCGTCAATCTTCTGTTGAAGATCATCACTTTCGGCATCTATCAGTTCTGGGCAAAAACCCGGATCCGCCGCTATTTGTGGTCGCAGACGAGTTTCGATGGCGAGCGTCTGGAATACACGGGAACGGGGCTGGAGCTATTTCTCGGCTTCCTCAAGGCGGTGGCGATCATGTTCCTGGTCGCAATCGCGGCCAGCATACTGACGGCGGTGGCAGGGCCGGTGGGTTTCGTCGCCCTCGTGGTCGTTTATGTTCTGGGGTTCCCAGTGCTCGCCGGCGCCGCGCGCTTTGCGGCGACGCGCTACCGGTTCAGCCGGACGAGGCTGCGTAGCATACGCTTCGGGTTGGTTGGCTCCGCGTGGTCACACGGGTTCCTCATGATGGGGTTGGGCCTGTTGTCGTTGCTGACGCTTGGGCTTTACACACCGTTCGCACGCATGAAACTTGCCGGTAACGTTCTGAACAATACCTATTACGGTTCGGAGCGGTTCCGGTTCCACGGTAAGGGCAGCGACCTGTTCCTGCCTTTCCTGTTGGCTCTGCTGCTGACCGTGCCGACGCTGGGGCTGGTCTGGCTGTGGTATCGCGCGTCCGAGTTCCGCTATGTCGCCAGCCAGCTCGAGGCGGGTGAGCTGCGTTTCGAAGTGACCCAAAGCCCGTTTGGCCTGGCCGTGTTTTTCCTGACCAACGTGCTTATCGTGATTGTCACGCTGGGTCTGGGGCTTCCCTGGGTGATGGTGCGTACTATCCGGCACATCGGTGAGACCATGGAAGTGACCGGGGAGCTGGATTACCAGCGCATCATGCAAGAGCAACGGGAGTCCGAAGCCGTCGGCGAGGGCTTTGCCGAGGCGTTGGACGTCGGGGCCATCTAGTCGGCAGGCCTGCTCGTCCATGTTGTTCCAGGGCTGGTGGAACGACGGGCAGAGCGCCCGTCGACTCGAGGTTCGTGTCCGGCTCATGGGTGGCAGGGTCGTCGTCACCGATGCCGAGCGGGACCGAGTGATCGCCGAGCTCGCCGGTGAGCGGTTGCAACTCGCCGAGGAGGTTTACGCCGGTCAGCCACTGCGGCTGAAGCATCCGGACTGGCCCGACGCCCGGCTGACGGTCGACGACCACGCCTTCGCCGACGCCCTCGGGAAGGTCGCTCCCAAGGTGGCCCGGCGCTTCCACGGCAAGCACGGCACCCTTCATCGCTTCGCGGTCTGGAGCGGGGCGCTGGTGGTGACTATCGCCCTCATGGTGGGCCTGGTGCAGTTCGGGGCCGCGCCACTCGCAGCGGTGGCGCCCCTTGGCTGGGAGGAAGCGCTCGGCAACAGCGTCATGGCGAGTGCCAGCGATCAATTGGGCGTCTGCGACCACGACGATGCCGAGGCGCACCTGGAGACCCTGGCCGCCACGCTGGCGTCGGATCTCGACAGCCGCTATACGTTCCGGGTCCGCATTCTCGACCATGACGCCGTCAACGCATTCGCCACCCCCGGCGGCTACATCGCCGTTTTCGATGGCCTGATACAGCGGGCCTCCGGCCCCAACGAGGTGGCCGGTGTGCTGGCCCACGAAGTGGCCCACGTCATCGAGCGTCACCCCACGGAGGCGATGATCCGGCGCAGTGGTTATGCCCTGGTGATCAGCATGATCGTCGGCGACGTTTCCGGCCTGGCTGCGGTCACCGGTGACGCGGTGCGGTATCTGGCCAACACGGCGAACAGCCGCGCCTCGGAGGCGGAAGCCGACCGCCTGGCCATGCGCATGCTCAACGACAACGGTTTCGACTCCAGTGGTCTCGTTCGGTTTTTCGAAACCCTGGAGGAGGCGCACGGGGAGATGCCCGAGGCGTTGTCGTTGCTCTCGACCCATCCTTTGACGGGTGATCGTCTCCGGGACACCTCGGCGCTGGCACGGCCTGGAGACGACGCGTTATCACCCCGTGCCTGGGCTGATATCCGTTCCGCCTGCGGGGACAGCTCGCCAGTGTCCGGTCGCCACCAGGCCGGTACCTGAACGCCGGGCAGACCGCCTTCCGATGACGCTGCCACGGCGGCGGTCGGCCGTTGCCGTTGGTCCGCTGCTGACGATGCGTCTCGCCGGTCTCGGCCGGGACGGCCCGCGGCCTCTGTTGTCAAGGTTGTTATACGGCAGGGGATAGCATATCTTGTTGCTCAGTCCTCGAGCGCATCCACATATTGTGGGGGCGGGGAGGGGAACACCGGTGAAAGTCCGGGGCTGACGCGCAACGGTAACGCGGCACGACCGCGAAGCCCGAATACCTCCCAGGACAGGGTCGGTAACCACCGGCCCGCCCGCTGGCAACCTTCGCGACTAAGGTGCCCGGTGTAGGACCAGCCCGTTGGACGCCCTTGAGGGCGCGCCCAATAGCCGGCAGCGTCGGCGCGGCTGTCCCTGCCCGGTTTCCACGCGTGGGTGCCTCCGGATGAACGCGGTCCAACAGGAGGTCACCGATGCAGCCCCAAACCGTATCCGCCCCTGAACCCGAGTCCACGCGGCCCGAGGCGGCCGTGGATCTCCACGTGATCAAGCGCAACGGCGCGGTGGCCGACTTCGAGCCCTCGCGCATCAGTGTCGCCTTGACCCGCGCCTTCCTGGCGGTGGAAGGCGACGAGGCCCGGGATTCGCGCCGGATCCACGATGTCGTGGAGCAGCTCACCGCAGATGTGGTAAGCGCGATCGCCCGCCGCCCGGCGGGGGCCAGTGTCCATATCGAGGATATCCAGGACCAGGTGGAGCTCGCGCTCATGCGCGCCGGCGAGCACCGGGTCGCCCGCGCCTATGTGCTCTATCGTGAGGAGCGCGCCCGCGAGCGCGCCGCGGCAGAGACGGAGCTGGCGCCACCCACTGTAGAGACCCTGCACGTGACGCTGGCGGACGGCAGCCGCCGCCCGCTGGACGAGGCTCGCCTGGAGTGCCTCGTCCGCAATGCCTGCGAAGGGTTGGAGGACGTCGATCCGGAGCGCGTGCTCACCGAAACCCGGCGCAACCTCTACGACGGCGTCACGGAGGCCGAGCTCGCCCAGGCTCTGGTGATGGCCGCGCGGCCGCTCATCGAGCGCGAGCCGGATTACAGCTTCGTCGCCGCCCGGTTGCTGCTCGACAAATTGCGTCGGGAGGCGCTGTCGTTCGTTTTCGGCGAGCACCGCGAGGCCACGCAGGAAGAAATGACGAGCGTCTACGCGGCGTACTTCCCGGCCTACATCCGCCGCGGTGTCGAGCTTGGCCTGCTCGACGAGCGCCTGCTGGAGTTCGACCTGGAGCGTCTCGGTCACACGCTCGAGGCGGAGCGCGACCGGCAGTTCGGCTACCTGGGCCTGCAGACCCTCTACGACCGCTACTTCCAGCACTGGGAGGATACGCGTTTCGAGCTGCCGCAGGCGTTTTTCATGCGGGTGGCCATGGGCCTGGCCGTGGACGAGATCGATCGCGAGGCCTGCGCCGAGGCGTTCTACCGGCTGCTGTCCTCGTTCGACTTCATGAGCTCGACGCCGACACTGTTCAATGCCGGCACCCGGCGGCCGCAGCTGTCGAGCTGCTATCTCACCACCATCGGCGACGATCTCGACCGGATCTACTCGGGCATTCGCGACAATGCCCTGCTGTCCAAGTTCGCCGGCGGCCTTGGCAACGACTGGACACGGGTTCGCGCCATGGGTGCCCATATTCGCGGCACGAACGGCAAATCCCAGGGCGTGGTGCCGTTTCTCAAGGTGGCCAACGACACCGCTGTGGCGGTCAATCAGGGCGGCAAGCGCAAGGGCGCGGTCTGTGCGTATCTCGAAGTCTGGCACCGGGATATCGAGGACTTCCTGGAGCTGCGCAAGAACACCGGCGACGAGCGCCGCCGCACCCATGACATGAACACCGCCTGCTGGGTGCCGGATCTGTTCATGAAGCGCGTCCACGAGGAAGGCGAGTGGACGCTGTTCTCCCCGGACGAAGTGCCCGATCTCCACGATCTCACCGGTGCGGCGTTCGAGGCGCGCTATCGCGACTACGAAGCCGCCGCCGAGCGCGGCGAGATCCGCAACGTCCGCAAGGTCTCCGCGGTGCAGCTGTGGCGGCGAATGCTCTCGATGCTCTTCGAGACGGGCCATCCCTGGATCACCTTCAAGGACCCGTGCAACCTGCGCTCGCCCCAGCAACACTCGGGGGTGGTACACAGCTCCAACCTCTGCACCGAGATCACCCTCAATACCTCGGATGACGAAGTGGCGGTGTGCAACCTCGGCTCGGTGAACCTCGCCGCCCACATCGTCGACGGCGCGCTCGACCACGAGCGCCTGCAGGCCACCGTGGCCACGGCCATGCGCATGCTCGACAACGTTATCGACATCAATTATTACTCCGTGCCCGCCGCACGCCGCGCCAATCTGCGCCATCGGCCGGTGGGGCTCGGAATGATGGGCTTTCAGGACGCGCTCTACCGGCTGCGCCTGCCTTACGCCTCGGAGGAGACCGTCGCCTTCGCCGACCGCGCCATGGAGGCAATCAGTTACTACGCCATCGAGGCCTCGACACATCTCGCCGTCGAGCGCGGCCGCTATCCGAGCTTCGAGGGATCCCTGTGGAGTCAGGGCGTCCTGCCCATCGACTCCTTGCGCCTGCTTCGCGAGGGGCGTGGGGAATACCTGGAGGTGGATGAGTCGAGTGAGCTCGACTGGGATGACCTGCGCGAGCGCGTCCGCACCGTGGGCATGCGCAACTCCAATTGCCTGGCCATCGCACCCACGGCGACCATCGCCAACATCACCGGCGTCTCCCAGAGTATCGAGCCCACCTACCAGAATCTGTTCGTGAAATCGAACCTCTCCGGCGAGTTCACCGTGGTGAATCCGTACCTGGTGCGCGATCTCAAGGCCCGTGGGCTGTGGGATGAAGTCATGGTCAACGACCTCAAGTACTTCGACGGCTCGGTGCAGCCCATCGATCGCGTGCCCGACGAGCTCAAGCGCCTGTACGCCACCGCTTTCGAGGTCGACCCGAACTGGCTGGTGCTCGCCGGCAGTCGGCGGCAGAAGTGGCTGGATCAGTCCCAGTCGCTGAACCTCTACATGGCCGAGCCCTCAGGGCCCAAGCTCGACGCCCTCTATCGCCACGCCTGGACGGCCGGCCTCAAGACCACCTATTACCTGCGCTCCATGGGCGCGACCGGGGTGGAGTCGAGCGTGGTACCACCGCCGTCGGCGGTCAGTGCGCAGCCCGAGGCCTGTGCGATCGACGACCCGGAGTGTGAGGCCTGTCAGTAGGGGCTGCGGGTGTCGAGTTTCGGGTTTCAGATTTCGCGTGGCGCACGCCGGTGCCACTTCTGAATACGCGGTACTACCGGTCACTCTCCGGCCTCGAAGCCGGACTCGCAACCCGGACCCGAAACCACCACCACCGCGGATGCTCCTCGCCGTTGGCCGGCTCCGTCGGTGCGGGTTCCGCCTGGGAGTGCATGCGGCCAGGGAAGGCCGCATCCAAGCGGACACGGACGTATTCACAGTGTCTCCCGGCGGAATCCGCACCGACGGCACTTTGTCCCGATCGGCGAATTGCTTCCGCAGGTCGCGGGCGTCTATCAGCAGCGCACCCAAAAAATCCACGACGATGCCGCGCCCTGCACTGAGCGAGCAAGTGGTGCGCGCCACACGTGAACAAGCACGGAGGATTCACATGCTGACCTGGAACGACGAAAAGCCCGCCACGCCGCGGGCCGACGGCGCCGCCGAGCCGGTGCGCGCCGAGGACAAGCGCGTGATCAACGGCCAGGCGGACATCAACCAGCTCGCCCCGTTCCGCTACCCCTGGGCCTGGGAGTACTTCCTCAAGGCCAACAAGAATCACTGGACGCCCGTGGACGTCAATATGTCCCAGGACGTCCACGACTACCATCACCGGCTGAGCGATGCCGAGCGCCACGTCTACGAGAACGTGCTCGCCTATCTCACCACCGCCGACATCCTCGCTATGCGCAACATCGGCCTGGCGGTAATGGAGAAGATGAGCGCCCCGGAGCTCCAGATCTACCAGGCGCGCCAGGTCTACGAGGAATCGATGCACACCTGGGCGTACCAGCACTGCATCGAGACCATCGGCCTGGACCAGGGCGAGATCTACAACCGCTACCGCGTGGTGCCGCAGATCCAGCGCAAGATCGCCCTGTCCAACCGGCGGCTGAACGCGGTGCTGCGCCCGGACATCGACCTCACCGACCGCGACGCGTTGCACGAGTTCGTGATGTCGTATCTCTTCTTTGCCGCGGTCTTCGAAGGGACTTGGTTCTACAACGGCTTCAGCCCGATATTCTCGCTGCAGCGCCGCGGGCTGATGAAGGGTACCGGCGAACAGCTTCAGTACATCATGCGCGACGAGGTGATGCACTTCACCTTCGGCATGCGCGTGGTGCGCCAGATCGTCAAAGAGGAGGGGGTCGTACTCGATCCCAAGGCGGTGGCCGACATGTGGGCGGAGGCGGACGAGGCCGAGCGGGCCTACGCCGACTTTCTCCTCGCCGACCCCATCCTCGGTTACGACGCCGACATGCACCACGAACAGTTCCGCTTCATCGCCAACCGCCGTGCCAGCAAGGTGGGCCTTGCCGAGCCGTTCCCCGGTGCCCGCAACGCCCTGCCGTGGCTCGACGAGCAGGCCAACCTGCGCAAGGAGAAGAATTTCTTCGAGACCCGGGTGACCGAGTATCAGACCGGCGGGGCGTTGAGCTGGGACTGAGCGAGGCGCTCGGTGAGTTCAAAGGGACGAGTTCAAAGTTCAAAGCGGCAAGTTTAAAGTGGGAGGCGTCTGCGCCGCGGTGCTCTGCGAAGCCGCGTCGGATAGCGATCAACGGGTGGTGTGTGTAGCCCCGGCCGGTGCCGTACGGTACGGCTTCCGCCGGCTTGCTACTCGAAACTTTCAACTTTTAACCAGGACTTCCCATGGCCAATATCTTCGAGAAGATCGTCAACGGCGAGCTGGATGCGGACATCGTCTTTCAGGACGACCGCGTGACTGCCTTCCGCGACATTGCGCCGAAGGCTCGGGTGCACGTGCTGATCGTGCCCAACCAGGTGATCGAGACCGTGGACGACATCGCCGACGAGGATGAAGCCCTCATCGGCCATATGGTGCTCGTCGCCCGGGACATCGCCCGGCAGGAGGGCATCGCCGAAGACGGCTACCGGCTGATGATCAACTGTCGGGAGCACGGGGGGCAGGAGGTGTACCACCTCCACCTGCACCTCATGGGCGGACAGCACATGGGGCCGATGGTCTGCCGATAGGCGCATCGTTTAGTGCCAAGGCACAAGTACAAAGTGAAAAGCGGCAGGCAGGCCTCGGGGGCGCCGTTGCCTCTTGCCGCTTCAAGCTTGCCGCTTTTGACGCTTCCCTACGCCTGAGCCGCCTTGCTCCGGCCCCGGCTGCGGCGGGCGCCGCCGCGTCTGGCGCGGTTGTCCTGACGCCGCCGGCCATTGGTGTGGGCGTTGTCGTCCGGGAGCCGGGTCATCGGAATGCGATCATCCGGTTCGAAGCCGGCCACGGTCTCACGCTGGAGATGCCGGCGCAGCATCGTCTCGATGTCGCGCAGGCACTTGAGCTCGTCGATGCTCACCAGGGAGACCGCTTCACCTTCGGCGCCGGCGCGGCCGGTGCGTCCGATGCGGTGGACGTAATCCTCCGGCACATTGGGGAGCTCGAAGTTCACCACGTGGGGTAGCTGCTCGATGTCCAGACCACGGGCGGCGATGTCAGTGGCCACGAGCACCCGCACGTCACCGGCCTTGAACCCGGCCAGCGCCCGGGTGCGTGCGCCCTGGCTCTTGTTGCCGTGGATCGCGGCAGCGCCGATGCCGCTGCGTTCGAGCTTCTGCGCAAGCCGGTTCGCGCCGTGCTTGGTACGGGTGAACACGAGCACCTGGCGCCAGTCGTTCGCCTCGATGAGATGGCGCAGCAATGCCGGCTTCTGCGCCTTGTCCACGGGGTGGATCTTCTGCGCCACCGTTTCTGCGGTGCTCGAACGGGGGGCGACCTCCACGCGTGCCGGGTCATTGAGCAGGTTGTCGGTAAGCCGCCGGATCTCCTGGGAGAACGTCGCCGAAAACATCAGATTCTGCCGCTCGGGCGGCAGCAGCGCCAGGATTTTGCGGATGTCACGGATGAAGCCCATGTCGAGCATACGGTCGGCTTCATCGAGTACCAGGGTCTCCAGACGGTCGAAGCGCACCGCCCCCTGGCCGTGGAGATCCAGCAACCGGCCCGGCGTCGCCACCAGGATGTCCACGCCCCGGCGCAACTGGTCGATCTGCGGGTTGATCTTGACACCGCCAAAGACCACGGCGGCGCGCAGCGGCAGGTGCCGGCCGTAGTTCGTCACGCTCTCGCCGACCTGAGCGGCAAGCTCGCGAGTAGGGGTGAGAATGAGCGCGCGCACGCCTTTGCCCTCACGAGCCGGGTTGGCGGTGAGGCGGTGCAGCAGCGGCAGGGTGAAGCCGGCGGTCTTGCCGGTGCCGGTCTGGGCGGCGGCCATGACGTCGCCGCCGGAGAGCACTGCCGGAATCGCCTGGGCCTGAATGGGGGTCGGTGTCTCGTAGCCGCGTTCGTTGACCGCGCGTACGAGCGTCTCGGACAGGCCGAGCTGGGAAAATGCCATAGGTAAGAGAATCTCTTGCGGCCGCCCGGGCGGCCAGGAAGTAACGGGTGGGTTGCTAACCGTCTCGGTAACAATGATCGGATTAGAAACGTCTCGCGCACCATACGCGGTTTCGCGCCGGTGTGCCAGCGCCATTGTCCGGCGCTGCGGCTACGTCAACGCAACGCTGGCACGGAAGCGCCGGTGTGCGGCAGCGAAGAACAAGGTGCCGATTGCGATGACGGCCAGAAACTGTGGCCATACCGTTGCCCAGCCCGCGCCGCGGTAGAGGATCGCCTGGGCGAGGCTGACGAAATGGGTCGTGGGGGCTGCCTGCATGATCCACTGCACGCTCACCGGCATGCTCTCTGGTGGCGTCACGCTGCCGGATAGCATCTGCAGGGGCACGATTACCAGGATCATGAGCAACCCGAACTGGGGCATCGAACGGGCGACGGTGCCCAGGTAGATGCCGATGGCGGTGGTGGAGAACAGATGCAGTGCCGCGCCCAGCAGGAACAGGGGGATCGAGCCGGCAATGGGCACGTCGAGTACCCCCTGGACCACGATCACGAGGGACAGCCATGCCGCAACGAGCACGACCAGAGCATTGGCCCAGACCTTGGCTGCCATGATCTCGAGCGGGGAGAGAGGCATCACCAGCAGGTGCTCGAGGGTGCCGTGCTCGCGTTCACGTATCAGCGCCGCGCCGGCTAGGATGATCGAGAGCATGGTGACGTTATTGATGATCTCCATTACGCCGCCGAACCACAGGCCCTCGAGGTTGGGATTGAATTTCACCCGCGTCGCAAGCTCGATGGGTAGCTTGGCCCCGTCACGCCTGCCTTGCACGAAGCGGCGGATTTCCCCGGCGACGATGTTGCGGATGTAGCCCTGGCCGATGAATGCCTGCGTCATGCGCGTGGCGTCGATGTTCACCTGCAGCGCCGGTTGACGGCCGGCGAGCAGATCGCGCTGGAAGCCCGGCGGAATGTCGATGATGAACGTGTAGCGGCCGGTATCGAGGCTGCGATCCATTGCGTTCAGACCGATGCGCTCGACGGGCAGGAAGTAGGGGCCGTGGAAGGCATCGGCGATCTGCTGCGACAACGGCGTTCGGTCTTCGTCGACTACGGCGATGGGCGCATTGTGCAGCCCTACCGAGGCACTGGTGGCCACGGCATAGATGCCACCCGAGAACGCCCAGACGACGAAGATGAATAGCACCTTGTCGAACCACAGGCTGCGCAGTTCCTTGAGCCCTAGATGGAAGACGTTGGCGAGTGCCTTCACGGTCAGCGGTCCTGCTTGCGGAGAAGCGCGAGACTCAGTCCGGTGAGCACCGGGATGAAAAGCGTCAGCGCGAGGAAGTAGGGCGCGAGCTCGGCGAAGCCGAGGTCCTTGGTGAACACGCCCCGGCTGATCACCAGGAAGTACGTCGTGGGAAACACCGCACTGATGATCCGGCCAAGCCCTTCCAGCGAGGATACCGGGTCGGTTAGCCCGGAAAACTGCAGTGCCGGGAGCATTGTGGCCACGGCAGTGCCGGCCAGCGCGGCGATCTGGGTACGCGTGAATGCGGACATCACCAGTCCGAGGCCGGTTGTGGCGGTGACGTAGAGCAGCGCACCCACCGTCAGAGCGGCGATGCTGCCTTTGAGTGGCACGCCGAGCACGGAGACCGCGAGCGCCACCAGTGCCAGGAAGCTCACCATGCTCAAAGCGATGTACGGCAATTGCTTGCCGATGAGGAATTCGAAGCGGGTCACCGGCGTGACGTACAGGTTGGTGATCGAGCCGAGCTCCTTTTCGCGTACCACACCGACGGCCATGAGCATCGCCGGAATGAACACCAGCAGTACCGGTATTATGGCCGGCACCATGGCGTACAGGCTCTTGAAGTCCTGGTTATAGCGGTAGCGCACTTCGATGTCCGCTGGCAGCAGCTGCGGGACGATGCCGCGGGTGCGCACGCTGAGATCGGCCAGATAGGCGAGATTGGCGGCTTCGATGTAGCCGCGAATCGTCTCGCCGCGGAAGGGCATGGCGCCGTCGACCCACACGCCGATTTCGACTGGGCGTCCGCGTTTGAGCCCGCGGCCGAACCCGGGAGGAATTTCGATCGCCATCCCCAACTCCCCGCTTGCCATGCGGCGGTCCAGCGCCGTGGAGTCAGCAATGGGGCCGCGTTCGTCGAAGTAGCGCGACCCGGCGAGGTATTCGGAGTAGTCACGGCTGGCCGGAGTTCGGTCGCGGTCGAGTACGGCAAACGTCAGCTCGTCGACATCCAGCGTGAGTCCGTAGCCGAGGATGAACATCAGCATCACGGACCCGGCCAGCGCGAACGTCAGCCGGATGGGGTCGCGCACCACCTCCAGGGCCTCGCGGTAAGCGTAGGCGAGCAGCCGCCGTAAACGCCGTCGGCCGACGCTGTCCGGCAGGGGGGCGGGCTCCGGGAGGTCGTTCTCGGCATGCGTGCTGTGGGTATCGTCCCCGGTGGCCTCCTCCAGATGCGCGATGAAGGCTTCTTCCAGCGTGCCTGCCTCACGCCCGGCACGAATGGCCGCCGGGGTATCGGTGACCAGCACCCGGCCCGCGTGCATCAGTGAGATACGGTCGCAGCGCTCTGCCTCGTTCATGAAGTGGGTGGAGATGAAGATCGTCACGCCGTGATGGCGGGAGAGATCGGTCAGTATCGCCCAGAAGCGTGCCCGCGCCACTGGGTCCACGCCGGAGGTGGGTTCGTCGAGGATCAGCATCTCCGGGTCGTGGACGACGGCCACTGCCAGGGACAATCGCTGGCGCATGCCCAGTGGCAGATCCGCGGCCAGCTGCTCGGCATGGGTGGCGAGATCGAAGCGCTCGAGCAGCTCCGTGGTGCGTGCGTCTATGCGGTGACTGTCCAGGTGGAACAGCCGGGCGTGGAGCACGAGGTTCTGGCGCACCGTGAGCTCCGCGTACAGCGAGAACCCCTGCGACATGTAGCCCACCCGGCGGCGCATGGCCATGCCCTGGTTCAGGGGCTCGCCCAGCAGCCAGGCTCGTCCGGCGCTGGGCGGGAGCAGGCCGGTGAGCATCTTCATGGTGGTGGTCTTGCCGCACCCGTTGGAGCCGAGGAATCCGAAGATCTCGCCGCGACGCACGTCCAGGCTGACGTCGTCGACCGCAGTGAAGTCTCCGAAGCGGCGGGTGAGTCCCTTGGCAGTGATCACCGGATCGCCGCCGAGTGGGGCCTCTTCGGCGTGTGCGGCGTCTACGTCGATATCGGATGACTGGGGCAGCAGTCCCGCGAACGCCGCTTCCAGGGTCCGCGTACCGGTACGGCGCTTGAGCTGGCCTGGTGAACCCGTGTCGAGTACTTCGCCGGTGTTCATGGCCAGCAGGTGGTCGAAGTGTTCGGCTTCCTCCATGTACGCAGTGGCTACGACCACGCTCATGGCCTCGCGGCGTTGACGGATACGCGCGATGAGTTCCCAGAACTGGCGACGGGAGAGGGGGTCCACGCCGGTGGTGGGCTCGTCGAGGATGAGCAGATCCGGGTCATGGATGAGTGCGCAACACAGCCCGAGCTTCTGCTTCATGCCCCCGGAAAGCTTGCCGGCGGGCCGGTCGCGGAAGGGGGTGAGGCCAGTGCTCGCGAGCAGCTCGGCGATGCGCCGGCTGCGTTGCGCACGGGCGAGCCCGAACAGGCGCCCGAAGAAGTCCACGTTCTCGGCGACGGACAGCGTCGCGTAGAGATTGCGCCCCAGCCCCTGGGGCATGTAAGCGATGCGCGGCGAAACGTGCCGGCGGAAACCGGCGTCACCCATGTTGCCGCCGAGCACCGTCACTGCGCCTGACTGTATCGCACGGGCGCCGGCGATCAATGCGAGGAGGGTGGACTTGCCCACACCGTCTGGGCCAAGCAGGCCGGTCATTACGCCGGCGGGAATCGTCACGTCGATACCGCGAAGCGCCTCGGTGGCGCCATAGCGGTGGGAGACGGAGGTCAGCGTTGCGACGGGAGTGTGCTGTGCGTTCATTGCGGCAGCCGGACGGCGAGCGTCTCGGGCCAGGGCGCCTCGGCGTCGAGCTTCACATAAGCGACCCCGGGCAGTCCGGTTTTGACTGTCTCGATGTGCTCGCGCAGAAGCGTCGGGTCGATGCGGACCTTGACCCGGAACATCAGCTTGGTCCGTTCGGCCTGCGTTTCCACCGCCTTGGGCGTGAACTGCGCCTGCGGTGCGACGAACGAGACCGTCGCGGGAATCGTGTATTCCGGGATGGCGTCCAGGACAATGCGGGCTTCGGAGCCCACGCGCACGCGTCCGGCCTCGGCCGTGGGCAGGAATATGGTCATATAGACATCGGTGAGATCGAGCAGCGTGACCACCTTGCCCCCGGCGCCGAGTACTTCACCCGGCTCGGCGAGCCGGTAAAGGATCCGTCCGCCCACCGGGGCGGTGAGCGTGCTGTCGTCGATTTCGGTGCCGAGCCGCGCGAGACGCGCTTCGGCAGCCTCGATGCCGGCGGTCGCCTGGGAAACCTGAACCCGTGCCGCCTCCAGGGCGGCTTGCGCGGAGAGCTTGGCGGTGCGGGCCTGGTCGACCCGTTCCCGGGAGACGTTGCCATCACGTACGAGCTTCTCCACCCGCTCGAGCTCGGTGTTCGCGTAGTCCAGCTTGCTGCGGCGCTCGGCGACGATGGCCTGCGCGTAGGCCTTCTCGTGGCGGCTGGCGCGGGCACCGGCTTCAGCCTCGCGCAGCTGCGCATTAAGGTCGTCGGTATCCATGCGCGCGAGCACTTGCCCGGCATCGACCATGTCTCCCTCTTCAACGAGCACGGCATTCAGGCGCGCGGCGCGCTTGGTGGCAATGTCGTACTCGGTTGCCTCGATGCGTCCGTTGCCCGCGGCAACGGTGTCGGGAAGTCCCGTATCCCGCATCTCCAGCCATAGCCAGCCGCCACCCATTATGACCACCATTGCGATGATCGCACCCAAAACCCTGGAGCCGATTGTCATTCGTGCCTCTCCGTGCAGCGCGAGCGGGTGAGCCGCTTCCGGGGCGCCGATCATGGCTGACACCCGGGTGAGCTAGTCGAGCATCGTAGCGGTAGATGACAACCGAAATGTTGCTTTGCATCAATTTGGGTGCGAAACCGCATCGAGAGAAAAAAGAGCAACGCACGCTGCGCCGAGGCGAGCGCTTCAGGCGTCGGGCAGTGAGGGAGGTCGGTGTCTCGATGCAGCGGTGGCCACTGCCAGGCGGCCACACAGGTTGCGATTCCCCGGTATGCCAGCGATGATCCGGCCTACTGCGCAACCGCTGCCGGTACCGTGTGCCGGTGTCCGGTGTGTGGCCGCATTGTTGCGGATCCGGTTTCAGATTGTGGGTGAGCCATGGCACGGCACGGCAAGGTGACCATAACCGACATCGCCAGACACGTGGGATTGACCAACATGACGGTGTCGCGGGCCCTGAACAGGCCGGAGAAGGTCAAGCCGGAAACACGGGAGAGGATTCTGGCTGCGGCGCGGGAGCTGGGATATGTCCCCAATGCCTTTGCCAGCCAGCTCAGGAGTCGCGACAACCGCCTGATCGGCCTGGTCACCGCCAGTGTGGACAACCCTTTCTACACCGAAGTGATCAAGGCGATTTCCCGGGAAGCGAAGAAGCAGAATTACACCATCATGCTCATCGACACGGATGGCTCGCCGGCGCTCGAGGAAGTGGCGATCGAGACGCTGCTGAGCTATCAGGTCGCCGGCATCATCCTCTCACCCGTGTCGGACGATACCGGATACCGACCGGCCTACCTGGACCGTCTGCGTGCGACCAGGGTGCCGGTGGTGATGCTCGACCGCACGCTGAGCGTGAGCGACTACAGCCGTGTCGTACTCGACAATCACCGTGCCGGGCGATTGCTGGGCGAATTGCTGGTGGCGAAAGGGGTCCGGAATGTGCTGGCATTGACCGGGCCGCAGGGCTCACAGATCACGCAACGTCGACTGGCAGGTCTCGAGGGCGCCTACGATGCCGCGGGCGCCTCGCTGACGCTGGAGCAATGCCCCGGCGATTACACCCTCGAACCGGCGTTTCGGGACATGACCGACTATCTGCGCGAGGGGGAGCGTCCCGAGGCCGTCTTCGGATTCAATCAGCTGATCACGCTCGGGGCCATGCGAGCCCTGCACGATGCCGGTGTCCCGCGCGAGGACGTGATGGTCGTGGGCATCGATCGCCTGCCGTACGCGGACATTTTCGACGTGATGGTGCCGTGTGCCGCGCACGACACCTACCGGGCCGGTCAGGAGGCCATGCAGTTGCTGTTCGAGCGCATCGAGGACCCGAACGCCGCCACACGCGAGGTCGTGATCTCCGCCACGCTTGTCCAGTAGACCCGGCGTCGCGCCGGTCCGGCATGACAGGCTCCGGGACGCTTGGATTCAGACCGGTATGCCGTGGCGGTCGGCCAGCGTCTGGCGAAAACGGCCGTAGACCTCGTGATAGGTGGCGACGTGCTCCGGATGGGGCGCAGCCCGTGAGGTCTCGTCCAAGGCCACCAGGCGTGAGCAGATGTCTTCGAGCGTCGTAGCGGGGGACAGGTCGCACCACGCCGCCTGCAGCGCCGCGCCCAGGGCGGCGGCATCGGTGATCGTGGGGCAGACCACCGGCGTCGCGGTTATGTCGGCGACCATTTGCCGCCACACCGGGCTTCTGGCTCCCCCACCGATGAGACGGATTTCGCTGGCGTCCGCGGCGAGATCACCGAGCAGCTCGAGCCCGTAACGCATGCCGAAGGTGGCGCTTTCGGCGACCGCCCTGCACAGGTTGGCCTGGGTGGTGTTGGCGCTGGTCAGCCCCAGAAAGCTGGCCGAGGCATGGGGCAGCGCCGGAACGCGTTCGCCGTTGAAGAACGGGAGCACCGTGATCCCTTCCGCTCCCACCGGGGCGCTCGCCATGCGGTCATTGAAGCTCGTCAGGTCGAGTCCGAACAGCTCGCGTAGCCGGTTGGTCGCCGAGGTGACGTTCATGGTGCAGATCAGCGGCAGCCAGCCGCCGCTGCTGGCGCAGAAGTTGGCGACCATGGCGCTGTCGGCGACCACCGGCTCGGCCGAGTAGGCACACACGGTGCCCGAGGTGCCAAGGCTCACGGTCACGAGCCCCGGGGCGATGTTGCCGGTTCCGATGGCCCCCAGCATGTTGTCGCCACCACCGCTTGCGACCCTCACGTCATCGGTCAGTCCCAGCTCGCGGGCCAGGGCCGGGCGTACCGTTCCTGCCGGTTCGTGGGCTTCGACCAGGCGTGGGAGCACCCTGTCCGGATCGAGCTCCGGGGCGATCACGGTGAGCACATCCTCGCGCCAGCAGCGGCGACGGGTGTCGAAGTAGCCGGTGCCGGAGGCGTCGCCCGCCTCGGCGACGCGCTCGCCGGTCAAATAGAAATTGAGGTAGTCGTGGGGGAGCAACAGGCTGTCGATGCGTCGGTAGGCTTCCGGGTGGACGTCGCGCAGCCACGCCAGCTTGGAGGCGGTGTAACCGGTCTGCAGGACCAGTCCCAGTTTGTCCAGGCAGCCCGCCTCGCCACCGAGGCGCTCGACCAGGGCGTCGTTGTGAGCCGCCGTTTCGGTATCGCACCAGAGCTTGGCGGGATGCACCGGCTCGCCCCGGGCATCCAGGGCGACCAGGCCGTGCTGCTGCCCGGAGACGCCGATGGCGCGGATTGCATCCGGGGTGATGCCGGCGTCGTCCACGGCATCGGCGAAGGCGCTGCGAAAGGCCGCCACCCAGTCCGCCGGGTGCTGCTCGCGGCGGCCTTTGTCGCCCTCCACCAAGTGGTGCGGTCGGCTTGCCTCGCCAAGGATTCGCGCCCTGTCGAGGTCGATTACCACCACCTTGGTACCCTGCGTGCCACAGTCGATCCCCAGGTACATGGCGTGTCCCTCGTCGTATCGGGTCAGTGAGCGGTGTAGCCGCCGTCGATCGGCAGGCACGTTCCGCTGATCATGGAAGCGGCCGGGCTCAGCAGAAAAGCGACCGGCAGCGCGACTTCCCGCGGCGCGGCGAAGCGCCCCAGGGGAATCGCGGCCAGCATGGGGTCCCGTTTGGCGGGATCCGACCAGGCGCGTTCGGCCATGGGGGTCAGGGTCACGGTGGGATTGACGCTGTTGACGCGGATCCCCTTGGGGCCGAGCTCGAGGCATAGTACACGTGTCATTGCGTCCATGGCGGCTTTCGAGGCGCAATAGCCCAGGTGGTCCGCCAGTGCCACCATGCTCGCCTGGCTGGAGACGTTGACGATGCTGCCCTGGCGGGCGTGTGTGAGCATGTTGGCGGCGGCTTCCCGCGCCACGACCGCGGCCGCCCGAGTATTCGTGGTCATCTGGGCATCGAGGTCGTCGGCGCGGGCCTCGAGGGCGGGCGCGAGTCTGGAAATACCGGCGCAGTTGACCAGCCCGTCGAGGGCGGGCATGTCGGCGAAGGCCTCGGCGACGGCCGACTCGTCCGTGATGTCGAGCGCTACGGCGCGCACGCTCAGCTCCTGCTCAAGCGCGGCGAGCTGCTCGCGGTTACGGCCGAAGAGCACCAGCTCGGCGCCGAGCTCGGCGAGGGAGCGGGCGATATCCAGCCCGATGCCGCTGGTCGCGCCCGTGACGAGTATGCGTTTGTCGTGAAGGTCGAAGTCCATCGGGGCCCCCGGTCATGCTGAGCGTATTGCATTGAGCCGGTGCATCACCGGTCTGAGCGTCGGGTAGAGCTGGCGGTACAGCTCGAAAAGCTCGTCGTATTGACGCGATGCCTCGTCGGTGGGCTCGGCACGCTTGAGCAGGGTGCCATGCCGCAGGGGGGCGTCGGGATCCAGCAGGCCGGTGCATTGGCCGGCGAGCAGGGCGGCACCCAGCGCCGCTTCCACGTTCTCCTGGTAGGTGTGAACCGGCATGCGTGTCACGTCGGCGATGATCTGCATCCACAGATCGGACCGGGCGGCACCGCCCACGACGATGAGGCCGGGGTCGAGTGTGACCCCCTGGCGCGTTCCCGCTTCCATGTTGTGCCGCAGCGCCAGGGCTACGCCTTCCAGAACGGCGCGGTAGAGATGGTGGCGGCCATGATACAGGCTCACGCCGAAGAAGCCGCCACTGGCGTGCGCATCCCATACGGGGCTTCGTTCCCCCATCAGGTACGGCAGAAAGAGCAGGCCGTCGGCGCCCGGGGCCAGCTCGCGGGCGGTTGATTCGAGATGGTCGAAGACGTTGCCGTCATCATTGGCGTCCCGCGTATCCCCGCCGCAGACGGTATCGACGAACCAGCTGACCGACGCGCCCGCGGTCAACGCGCCCCCGAAGGTGTAGAGATCGCGTGCGCTATTGAGCACATGGGGCATGCTGATCAGTCCCTGATCGGCATCGACCCGCTGGTTGATCACGCCCCAGCACATGCTGGTTCCGATCATGGCGACATGGTTGCCGGGTTCGGTAGCGCCTGCCGCCAGTGTCGCCATGGCCGCGTCGACACCGCCAGCGACTATGGGAATGCCGCCGGGCAGCCCCAGTGAGTCGGCCTGCGCCGGCAGCAGATCGCCCACGCGGGCGCCCGAATCGACCAGCCCTGCAGGCAACCTGTCGCCATCGAGCCCGAGCGCGTCGATCATCTCCGCCGACCATTCCCGCGCCTGCAGGTCGTAGATGCCGCCGATATTGCCGGCGGAGCAGTGGTCAATAGCGATTTCGCCGCTGAGCAGGTAGTTGACGTAGCTGTTGGGCGGCAACAAGTAGCGGGTACGCGCCCAGACTGCCGGGCACTCGTCCCTGAGCCACATCATTTTGGTGAACCCGTAGTAGCTGTCCACTGCGTTGCCGGTCACCGCCTGCAGGCGCCCGAGATCGATGTGCTCCCTGACCCATTGGACCTGGGCCTCGGCGCGCCGGTCCATCCAGATCAGGCAGGGATACACGGGACGGATATCCGCGTCGACCGGTATGCCCGAGCCGCCGTACAGGCTGCTGACGCACAGTGCCCTGACCGAGTCGGGGTCCACGTCAGAGGCGGCCAGGCAGGCGCGGATGCAGGTCTGCACCGCTTCCCACCAGACCTGCGGCCACTGCTCGGCCCACAGGGGCCTGGGCGTGTCGACGCGGTACCCGTGGCTGTGCTGCGCCAGAATCCGGCCATCGCGGTCGACCACCAGAGCTTTCGTACTCTGGGTGCCTATGTCGATACCGATGACAGTATCCATGCTGGCATCCCTCACGGCTTGAGGACGACTTTGATGGAGTCGGTGGAGTCGGCGAGGTCGAAGCCGTGGCCGAAGTCCTCGAGGGGTAGCCGGTGAGTGACGATGCCTTTCGAGGTGATCAGACCGCGGGCGAACAGGTCGATGGCGACCGGGTACGTGTACGGGGCGAGGTGGGCGCCGCGGACGTCCAGCTCTTTACGGTCGCCGATGATGGACCAGTCGACGCTGGTTTCCTTGCCGAACACGCTGAACTCGACGAAACGTCCCAGCTTGCGGATGACCTCCAGGCCCTGGGTGACGCCGGCCGGTGCGCCAGTGGCTTCGATGTAGACATCGCAGCCGTAGCCGTCGGTTACGGCTTTGACTTCGGCGTTGACGTCGTCACGGGCCGGGTTCAGGACCATGTCCGCACCGAACCGTCTGGCGAGCTCCAGGCGTTCGTCGACCATGTCGACGACGACGAGCTTGCGCGGTGTCTTGAGATGAGCCACCTGCACCATGGCGAGCCCGATGGCGCCCGCCCCGGCGATGACCACCACGTCGTCGAGCTGGATGTCGCCACGGTTGACCGCGTGGATGCCGCAGGACATGGGCTCGATGAAGGCGGCGTCGTCGTCGCTGACGGTCTCCGGGATGCGGTGGACGCGGCACTGGGACGAGACTTTCAGGTATTCGGCCATGCCGCCGTCGGCGACGATGCGCTGGAAGCCGAAGATGTTGTGCACCTCGCACATCCAGTAGCTGCCGGACGTGCAGTAGCGACACTTGCCGCAAGGTACGATCTGCTCGGCGATGGCGCGCTCCCCCAGGCCGATGCCGAAGTGCTCTCCCGCGCCTTCGCCGAGCTCGACGACCTCGCCGAAAAACTCATGGCCGGCGACGACAGGGGCCTTGACCCACGGCTCGTCGCCGTCCCAGAACATTCGGGCGCCGGAGCGGCACTTACAGTCGCTCGCACAGATGCCGCAGGCCACGATTTTCAGGATCAGCTCGTTGGGCCCGACCCTTGGCACTTCGCGTTGCTCCAGGCGGTAGTCGTAGGGGCCGTGGCAGACTACGGCATTCATCGGGGTACGGGTCTGTGTCATTGAGTTGCTCCGAGGCGTTCGTTGGTTGTTCTTTCCGGGGGCACCGGTAATGGGCGTCAGGGCGAGCGTTTGCGGCTGATGTAAATGGCCAGCAGGATGATGCAGCCCTTGATGACGTTCTGGAGGTAGGGCGAGACGCCCATCAGGTTGAGCCCGTTGTTGAGGATGCCGAGCAGCATGGCGCCGATCAGGGTGCCGAGGATCATGCCGCGGCCGCCGGTGATCGCGGCCCCGCCGAGTACCACGGCGGCGATGGCATCGAGCTCGAAGCCGACACCGGCGTTGGGCTGGCCGCTCATCAGGCGCGAGGTCAGGATCAACCCGGCGATGGCGGCGGTCATGCCGCTCAGGGTGTAGACGAGCAGCTTGTAGCGCGGGACCTGGATGCCGGAAAGGCGCGTGGCTTCCTCGTTACCACCGATCGCGTAGAGGTAGCGGCCGGTGGCGGTATGGCCGAGCAGTACATAGCCGGCTGCGTAGACCGCGGCCATGATCAGAATCGGCATCTCGATGCCGGCCAGGCTGCCGCGCCCGAAGAACGCGAACTCCGGGGGCAGGCCGGAGATGGGGTAGCCGCCGGTGTAGATCAGCGCGAGCCCCCGGGCGATGCCCATGGTGGCCAGCGTCACGATGATCGGCGGCATGCCCGCGAAGGCGACGAAGATACCGTTGGCCGCGCCGAACGCGGCGCCGACCAGCAGCCCGCTCGGAATGGCCAGCGCCGGCGACACCCCCGCGGCCATGAGGCCTGCCATGACGGTACCCGAGAAGGCCATCACCGGGCCTACCGACAGATCGATGCCACCGGTGAGAATGGCCAGGCTCATGCCGGCTGCGATGACGGCGATGATCGAGGCCTGGCGTGCCAGGTTGACCAGGTTGCTCGAGGTCAGGAAGTTGTCGTTGATCACCGCCATGGCGACGAAAACGACGAGGAATCCGACCAGAGGATAGAAGACCGGCGTACGGCGCCAGCGCGCCAGGCGCAGGGTCAGCGATGGACGTCCGGTAACGGGCGTCGAGGCGAGCTCGTTCATGCCGAGAGTCCCCCCGTGGCGTGGTACATGATGGATTGGGAATCGAGGTCGTCACCCTGCAGCTCCGCGGCGATCCGGCCGTGGTAGAAGACCGCCACGCGGTCACACAGGCCCAGGACCTCGGGGAGCTCCGAGGAGATCATGATGATCGACACCCCTTTCGCCGTGAGCTGTTTCATCAGCGCGTAGATCTCGGACTTGGCGCCGACGTCGATCCCCCGGGTGGGCTCGTCGAAGATCAGCACGTTGCACTGGTGGCCCAGCCAGCGTGCGATGACGACCTTCTGCTGATTGCCGCCGCTGAGATCCCCTACCGGGGTTTCCGGTCCCGGTGCCTTGACCTGGACCGTCGCCATCAGATCGGCGACGGAGCGGGACTCCTGGCGACGTTCGATCAACGGCAGCGTCCCCTTGAACTGCGGCAGATTGTTCAGGGAAATGTTGTCGCGGCACGAGAACGGCAGAATCAGGCCCTGAGTCTTGCGGCTTTCCGGCAACAGGCCGATGCCGTGCTTTAGCGCCGTCGCGGGATCACGAAGTCTCACGGGGCGCCCGTGCATGTGGATGTCGACGTGCGCCGGACGCCTCGCGCCGATCAGTCCCATGGCCAGCTCGGTGCGTCCCGATCCGACCAGGCCAGCGAATCCGAGAATCTCGCCGCGGTGCAGCCGGAGGGCGTGTTCGGGACCGTCGGCGTGGAGCTGCAGGTGCTTGACGTCCAGGACCACGTCGCGCCAGTCGGCATCGCAGCGATGCGCCGGGAAGATGTTCTCGACGCGCCGGCCGACCATCCGCTCGATCAGCTCGTCGGCGGTGGTGGCGTCAACGGCGCAGTCGTCGACTTTCCTGCCATCGCGCATCACCGTGACGCGATCGCAGACCGCGAAAATCTCCTCCATGTGATGCGAGATGAACACCATGCCCACGCCCTGGCCGCGCAGCTTGCGCATGATGGTGAACAGGTGCTCGGCTTCACTGGGGGTCAGCGTCGCGGTGGGCTCGTCGAGCACGAGAATTCGGGCATTGAGTGACAGCGCCTTGGCGATTTCGACGAACTGCTGGTCGGCGACACTCAGCTCGACGATCGGGCAATCGAGGGGGATCGATACCTTGAGGTGCTCGAACAGCCTCCCTGCTGCCCGTTCCATCCCGCGGCGGTCGCGCAAGCCCCAGCGATTGCGAAGCTCGCGGCCCAGGAAGATGTTGTCCACGGCATCCAGGTCCGGGATCAGGCTGAACTCCTGGAAGATGATTCCGACACCGGCCCGCCTGGCATCCTGATATCCGTGCCGGAAGTCGCAGGCCTCGCCGTTGATGAAGATGTCGCCCTCGTCCTGGCGATGGATGCCGCAGAGGATCTTCATCAGCGTCGATTTTCCGGCCCCGTTTTCGCCGAGCAGCGCGTGCACTTCACCCGCGCGGACGTCGAGTGACACGTCGTGCAGGGCCCGCACACCGGGAAACGACTTGGAAATGTGTCTGAGAGAGAGTAACGGCGTCATAAGGCTACCCTCGTGTGCCGCCCATGGCGGCACACGTCGTCAGCGTCTGCAGGGGGTTACCAGCTGAAGTCGGAGGCCTTCTCGCGGTCGATCAGCTTGACGTCGATGGGGATATCCTTGGGCGCGGTGTCGGCGTCCCAGTGCTTGGCGAGCGCCAGCCCCAGGCCGACGCGTACCATGTCGCGGGGATACTGTGCGGAAGTGGCGATGAAAAGCGAATCGGGCTTGCGGATCGCTTCGATTGCCTCCGGATGGCCGTCGACGCTTACTAGCTTGATGTCTTTGCCGCTGGTGCTGATGGCGGCGAGTGCGCCCAGCGACCCGATGTCATTGACGCTGAACAGGCCGTCCAGATCCGGGTGGGCCTGAATCAGGTTCTCGGTGACGGTCATGGCATGGGCGCGTTCCTGGCGGCCGTTCTGTTTGTCGACGATCTCGATACCGGCATGCTCGTCCAGCGCCGCTGTGCAACCTTCGATCCGTTGCAGAATCGGTACGACGGGAATGCCGTCCAGCAGGGCCACCTTGCCGTTGCCACCGAGTTGTCCGGCGAGGTACTCGCAGGCCTTGTAGCCGGCGTCGTAGTTCTTCGATCCCACGAACCCGTCAACCGGCCCGTTGGCCTGAGCGTCCACCGCCACCGTGGTCACGCCGGCTTCCTCGGCGGCGAGCACCGCGGTTTCGACACCCACCGAATCGGTGGGGTTGAGCAAGAGGATGTCGATGCCTCGCTGGATCATGTCTTCGACGTCGTTGACCTGCTTGGCCACGTCGTGCCGTGCATCGGTGACGATGACCTCGGCGCCGATATCCGCGGCCGCGTTCTCGAGTGCGTCCTGCATCGTCACGAAGTACGGGTTGTTGAGCTCTTGAAAGGACATTCCGATCGTTAGCTGATCGTCAGCGGCAAAGGCACTGCCCGTGGCCATGGCGGTCGCGCAGGCGGCGACGAGGGCAGTCTTGCGCACGGGGCGTGCGGTCCTGGCAAAGGGCATGGTTCTCTCCTCCCTCTCCGAGTTTTGTGTCGTTCGAAAATGCTGACGCGAGCAAAATGATAACGTCAACATTTGCCGATCGTAGGGGGATGCCCGTCTCGGGTCAACCGCGCGCCGACGAACGCCGACGGCAGCACGGGGGCGTCGTCACCGCCGGCGCCCGGCCGCGTCCGTGGCAGCAATGTCCGTGCAAGATGCCCGGCGGCGTCCGCGACCTCTTGGCAGATCGGTGCGTGGCGTAACAGACTGTATGTTGCTCTGCATCAATATGCCCGCAAGGTCGTCTTGAGAGGATGGCGCCACGCTGTGCCAATGGCGCAGCTTCATGCACTCGAGCAGTACGGGAGCGTTAGCATGAGCGAGACAGAGCGGCGGCGGACGGAAAACCGGCCGGCGACGGCCGGGGGCAGTGCGGGTGATGTCCCTTGCGCGGGCGGCATATACGAGCGCCCTACGCCGGGGCACTACAGCGCCCTGGCAATGGATCGTGCGTACAAGGCCTCCCTGGCGCGCACCACCGGGGGTATCAGTCCCGCCGGGCTCGCCACGACCACGTTCGAGTGGTTCGCTCACCTCGCGCTTTCTCCCGGCAAGCAGGTGGAGCTCGCGGAGAAGGCGGCGCGCAAGACGCTGCGAGGGTGGCGTCATGCCATGGAGGTGGGTTTCGGTCGTGACGTCGAGCCGTGTATCGAGCCTCTGCCCCAGGACCGGCGCTTCTCCGGCGAGGCCTGGCAGCAATGGCCCTACAACGTCATCTCGCAGTCGTTCCTGCTCCAGCAGCAGTGGCTTCACAACGCCACCACCGATATCGACGGCCTGTCGGCGTCGACCGAGCGCGTGGTCTCCTTCGTCGCCCGCCAGATGCTCGATCACTTTTCGCCGTCGAACATCCCCTGGCTTAATCCGGAGGTGGCGAGAACCACTGCCGAGCAGGGCGGTGCGAACCTGGTGCGTGGCTGGCACAACTGGCTGGCGGACTGGGAGCGCACTGTCGCCGGCCGCCCGCCGGTGGGTGCCGAGGCATATCGTGTCGGCGACAACGTCGCCGTGACGCCGGGAAAGGTCGTCTACCGCAACCGGCTCATCGAGCTCATCCAGTACCAGCCGGTGACCAAGCAGGTCCATGCTGAGCCGGTGCTGATCGTCCCGGCATGGATCATGAAGTACTACATCCTCGATCTTTCGCCGGAGAACTCCCTGGTTCGCTACCTGGTTTCCCAGGGGCATACCGTGTTCATGATTTCCTGGCGCAATCCCACCTCGGAGGACCGCGACCTGGGGATGGCGGACTACCGGCGGCACGGTCCAATGGCTGCGCTGGACGTCATCAATGACATCGTGCCGGATCGCAAGGTACACGCGGTGGGTTACTGTCTCGGTGGCACGCTCATGTCCATTACCGCCGCCGCCATGGCGCGCGACGGCGACGACCGCCTGGCCTCGCTGACGACGCTGGCTACCCAGGTGGATTTCACCGAGGCCGGTGAGCTGATGCTGTTCATCAGCGAGAGCGAGGTCGCCTATCTCGAGAACATGATGTGGGACCAGGGCTACCTGGACGGTTACCAGATGGCCGGTGCCTTCCAGATCCTGCGCTCCAACGATCTCATCTGGTCGCGCATGCTGCGCAACTACCTCCTCGGCGAGCGTCAGCCCATGAACGATCTCATGGCCTGGAACGCCGATCTGACGCGTATGCCTTACCGCATGCACTCCGAATACCTGCGGCGGCTGTTCCTCAACAACGAGCTCGCCACCGGGCGCTACACCGTGGACGACCGGCCGGTGGCGCTCAGTGACATCCACGTGCCGATCTTCGCCGTGGGTACGGTCAAGGACCATGTCGCGCCCTGGCGCTCCGTTTACAAGATCCACCTGTTCGCCGACGCCGAGGAGGTGACCTTCCTGCTGACCACCGGCGGTCACAACGCCGGCATCGTGAGCGAACCGGGGCATCCGCGGCGCAGCTACCAGATGCGCACCCATCGCGAGGGCGAGACCTACATCGATCCCGAGACCTGGCGGGGGACCACGCCCAGCAACTCCGGCTCGTGGTGGCCGGCCTGGCAGGCGTGGCTCGCTGAGCGCTCGTCGGGGCGCGTCGCGCCGCCGTCGCTCGGCTCCGATGCTTATCCGCCGGTCACCGACGCGCCCGGCGTGTACGTGCGCCAGCCCTGAGCACGTGGACGTGCACCTAGATCCAGCGACAAGGAGATGTGCCCATGACTGCGCTTGACGGTAAGAAGGGACTCGTGGTCGGAGTCGCCAACGAGGCCTCGATCGCCGCCGGTTGCGCGCGTGCGTTTCGCGATGCCGGTGCCGAGCTGGCGTTGACCTATCTCAACGACCGCGCCAAGCCTCACGTACTGCCGGTGGCCGAGGCGGTCGGCGCCGAGATCCTCGCGCCGCTCGATGTTCAGGACGACTCGGCGATGGAGACGCTCTTCCAGCGTATCCGGCAGACGTGGGGGAAGCTGGATTTCGTCCTGCATTCCATCGCCTATTGCCCCAGGGACGATCTTCACGGCCGTGTCACCGACTGCTCCCGCGAGGGCTTCACCACGGCCATGGACATATCGGTGCACTCGCTCATCCGGCTCGCGCGCCATGCCGAGCCACTGATGCCAGAGGGAGGGAGTCTGCTGACCGTGAGTTACTACGGCGCCGAGAAGGTCGTCGACCACTACAACATCATGGGGCCGGTCAAGGCCGCTCTGGAGGCGACCACGCGGTACCTCGCCGCTGAGCTCGGTGGTGCGGGAATCCGCGTCAATGCGCTTTCGCCGGGTCCGATCCGCACCCGCGCCGCTTCGGGCATCGAGCACTTCGACGAGCTCATCGACGAGGCCCGCGAGCGTGCCCCCGCGCACCGCCTGGTCACTATCGAGGAGGTGGGGGATTTCGCCGTGCACATGGTTTGCGACGGTGCACGTGGGGTCACGGGCAACGTCGCCTACGTGGACGCCGGCTATCACGTAATGGCCTGACTACTGGCAAAGGAAACGCCGCCATGAATGAATCGACCAACGTGACCGAGGCCTCGGGGCTGTATATCGAGAACCGTACCTTCGAGGAGCTTGCTGTCGGCGATACCGCCGAGCTTACCCGGACGCTGCGGCCCCAGGACATCGAGCTCTTCGCCGTGATGTCCGGTGACGTGAACCCCGCCCATGTCGACGAGGAGTACGCCAGGTCCGACCGCTTCCACAAGGTCATTGCCCACGGCATGTGGGGCGGGGCTCTGATCTCGGCGGTCCTCGGCACCGAGCTGCCCGGGCCGGGCACGATCTATCTCAATCAGTCGTTGAGCTTTCGCCGGCCGGTGGGCATCGGCGATACCGTGACCGTGCGCGTGACGGTGCGCGAGATGAACGCCGAGAACCACCGTGTGATTCTCGACTGCCGCTGTTGGAACCAGGATGGTGAGAGCGTCATCAGCGGCGAGGCGGAAGTGCTCGCGCCCACGCAGAAGGTTCGGCGCCCGCGGGCGGTGCTGCCCGAAGTTCATCTGCACGAGCGTGGCGCCCGTTACCGGCGACTGATCGAGGCCACCCACGATCTCGCGCCCATTGCCACCGCTGTCATCCACCCGTGCGAGCCCGTCGCGCTCACGGGTGCGCTCGAGGCTGCCCGGGAGGGTCTTGTCGTGCCGGTTCTGGTCGGGCCCGAGGCGAGAATCCGCGCGACTGCGGAAAGCGCGGGCGTCTCGCTCGACGATACCGAGATCGTGGACGTCCCGCACAGTCATGCCGCGGCCGAACGGGCCGTGGCGCTTGCCCGGGAGGGGCGGGTGGAAGCGCTCATGAAGGGGTCGCTGCACACCGACGAGGTAATGGAAGCGGTGGTCGACCGCACCGCCGGGCTCCGCACCGAGCGCCGGATGAGTCACGTCTATGCCCTCGACGTACCCCACTACCCAAGGGCGGTGTTCATCACCGATGGTGCCGTGAACATTTATCCGTCGCTGGCGGACAAGCACGATATCGTCCAGAACGCCATCGATCTGCTCCACGCCCTGGCGATCGACACGCCGCGGGTGGCGTTACTGTCGGCCGTGGAGACCGTGGATGCCAAGTTCCCCTCCACCGTGGAGGCGGCGGCGTTGTGCAAAATGGCCCAGCGTGGCCAGATCACCGGTGGTGTGCTCGATGGTCCGCTCGCCTTCGACAACGCCATCTCCGCCGAGGCGGCGAGAACCAAGGGAATCGACTCGCCGGTGGCCGGCAAGGCCGACATCCTGGTGGCGCCTGACCTGGAGGCAGGCAACATGATGGCCAAGCAGCTCATCCATCTTGCCGGTGCCGACGCCGCGGGTATCGTCCTCGGGGCCCGGGTGCCGGTGATGCTCACCAGCCGCTCGGACGACACGCTCTCGCGACTGGCCTCGGCGGCACTTGCCCAGCTCTATGTGCGCCATTGGGGCAGGGATGCGTCATGACGGCCGCCGTGCTGGTGATCAACGCAGGCTCGTCCTCCGTGAAGGCGGCGGCGTTTCCCGCGGAAGGCGGGGGGGAGGCGCTGTGGCGTGGTGCCGTCCTCGGTATCGGCGGAACGCCCCGCTACGTCGCACACTTGGCGGGGGGCGAGGGCGCCGAGTCGTTGCCCGTCGAAGGTGGCGATCAGGATCACGAGTCCCTCACCGGCTGGCTGCTGGCGCGGATCGGCCGTGAATGCCCGGGCCTGGAGGTCGTCGCGGCCGGGCACCGCGTGGTCCACGGCGGGCGCGACTTCGACGCGCCGGTCGTGATCACCGACGCGGTCATCGACGCGCTCCGGGGGCTGATTCCGCTCGCGCCGGCGCATCAGCCCCACAACCTGGCGGGCATACGTGCGGTCGCCGATCGCTGGCCGGCTATTACCCAGGTGGCTGCCTTCGACACGGCGTTTCACCGAACCCAGCCGCGGCTCGCGCAGCTATTCGCGCTGCCCCGGACGCTCGCGGACGAAGGCGTGTTGCGCTACGGCTTCCACGGGCTTTCCTACCAGCACATCGCCGACGTCCTGCCCCGGTACGCCGGTGGTCGCGCCGATGGCCGGGTGATCGTGGCCCACCTCGGCCACGGCGCCAGCCTCTGCGCCATGCTCGGCCGGCAAAGCGTTGCCACCAGCATGGGCTTCACTGCCCTCGACGGTCTCGTCATGGGCAGGCGTTGCGGCACGCTCGACCCGGGCGTGATCTTCCACCTGATGCGCGATCGGGGCATGAGCGCGGAGCAGGTCGAGGCGATGCTGAGCCGAGAGTCCGGTCTGCTCGGCCTCTCCGGCATCAGCGATGACATGCAGACGCTGCTGGCGAGCGACGACGCGAACGCCGAGGAAGCGGTGGCGCTGTTCGTCTACCGCGCCGTGAGTCTCGCCGGTTCCCTCATCGCCACCCTCGGGGGGCTGGATGCGCTGGTGTTCACCGGTGGTATCGGTGAGCATGCCGCGCCCGTGCGCGCACGCATCGTCGACGGTCTCGCCTGGC
Organism: Arhodomonas sp. AD133; assembly: GCF_051195215.1. Lineage (NCBI taxonomy): Bacteria > Pseudomonadati > Pseudomonadota > Gammaproteobacteria > Chromatiales > Ectothiorhodospiraceae > Arhodomonas > Arhodomonas sp. AD133. The sequence goes on from NZ_JBNAZM010000013.1 coordinate 42,911, forward strand.
TCGGTATGAGTCTCGACGAACGCGCCAACGCGGCCGGGGACGTTCGACTCCACGACGGGGACAGCGCTGTCGGTGTGTTCGCCGTTCCTGCTGACGAAGAGCGCGTGATCGCCCGTCAGACCCGGCACCTGACTTTGGCGCCGTAGACGAGACCGACAGCGGCGCCCTTCTCCTCCGCTCGCCCGGACGCCGGGCCGTGCCTGCGCGATCTCGGACATCGTGCCGGTGTCGGAGCGCTCCGCGGTGATGCCCCTTCCCATTGATTCCTGCCTGGACCGGGGTTGTGCATGCAAGCCGGCCGCGGAATCCAATGCCGGCTTCGTCGCTCATGCGCCGAACCGCCGGTGTTGAGGGCGGAAGCTGCACTGCACCATAGGGGAGGGCGATGATGTCATTGAAATCAGCGATTTGACGCTTGTCGACCGCAAATCTAGCGTCGTCCTCAGGTCGACAATTGCAACGATTCAGCGCCCGTGCCCGGCGCGAATCGCCCTGAGGAGGAGTGACATGCCAGAGCACTGCGACACCCTGTCGGCGGTCGTCGACGATGTCTGCCGGCGGCACATCGACGAGCCCGGCGCGCTCCTTCCCATCCTGCATGACGTCCAGCACCGCTACGGCTACATCTCCCGGGACGCTGTCGCCGGCATCGCGGCCCGGCTCAATCTCACGCGGGCCGAGGTGGACGGCGTGGTCAGTTTCTATGCCGACTTTCGCACCGAGCCCGCCGCCGCCCGGGTGGTGAAGATCTGCCGGGCCGAGGCGTGTCAGGCCATGGGCGGGCGTGCTGTATGGGATGCGGCGCAAGGGGCCGCCGAGGCCTCCCACGGCGCCGTCGAGGTGGAGGCGGTCTACTGCCTCGGCAATTGCGCGTGCAGCCCGGCCGCGCAGGTAGGCGGCGAAACCCACGGCCGGCTCGACGGCGAGCGCGTCACCCACCTGATTGCCGAGCTTGGCAGGGAGGCGTCGGCGTGAGGGTGTTCATTTCCCAGGACAGCAGCGCGCTATCCATCGGCGCGGGTGCCGTTGCCGACGCGCTCGAGCGCGAGGCGGCGTCCCGGAGCGTCGCGCTCGAGCTGGTACGTACGGGATCCCGTGGACTCTTCTGGCTGGAGCCCATGATCGAGGTGGAACGCGATGGCCGGCGCGAGGGCTACGGGCCGGTGTCGGCGTCGGATGTTCCCTCGGTTCTGGACGCATGGGCAGACGACCGGTCGCATCCCCTGCACCTCGGCCCGATCGACGAGCTGCTCGCGGCACAGGGGCAGAAGCGGGTCAACTTCGGACGCTGCGGCGTCATCGACCCCGTCTCGTGGGATGCGTACGTGGCCCACGGAGGCACCGACGGCATGCGCCGGGCGCTGGCGTTGGGGCCGGCGGGGGTCATCGAGGCGGTTACCCACGCCGGCCTGCGCGGTCGCGGCGGCGCCGGTTTCCCCACCGGCGTGAAATGGCGTACCACCCATTCCGCAGACGCGGCACACAAGTACGTGGTGTGCAATGCCGACGAGGGCGACAGCGGCACCTTCGCCGACCGCATGCTCATGGAAGGGGACCCCTTGAGCCTGATCGAGGGTATGGCGATCGCCGGGTTCGCGGTGGGCGCGGAGCAGGGCTACATCTACCTGCGATCCGAGTATCCCCACGCCCTGCGGACGCTGCGACAGGCGATCGCCGTCGCCTACGACCACGGCCTGCTCGGCGCTGACGTGCTGGGCGCCGGCCACCGTTTTGATATCGATATCCGGGTGGGGGCGGGCGCCTACATCTGCGGCGAGGAGACCTCGCTGCTCGAGAGCCTGGAGGGCAAACGCGGCACGATTCGCTTCAAGCCGCCGCTGCCTGCGCTGGAAGGTGCCTTCGGAGCGCCCACGGTGGTCAACAACGTCATCACGCTGGCGACCGTGCCGGCGATACTCGCCGATGGCGAGGACGCCTATGCGGCGCTCGGCTGCGGCAAGTCCCGGGGTACCCTGACGGTGCAGCTCTGCGGCAACGTCCGTCGCCCCGGGCTCTACGAGCTGCCGTTCGGTGCCACGCTCGGCCATGTGGTCGAGGAGCTCGGTGGCGGCACCGCTTCGGGCCGGCCCGTGCGTGCCGTCCAGACCGGTGGCCCGCTGGGGGCTTACTTTCCGGCCTCGCTGTTCGACACACCCCTGGATTACGAGGCGTTCGCCGGGCGCGACGGCATGATCGGTCATGGCGGCGTGGTCGTGTTCGACGACACCGCGGACATGGCCGAGCAGGCGCGCTTCGCGATGGAGTTCTGCGCCATCGAGTCCTGTGGCAAGTGCACCCCCTGCCGGATCGGATCCACCCGCGGCGTGGAGGTGATCGACCGCATCCGTGCCGGCACCGACGCGGACGTTAACCTGACCCTGCTCGGTGATCTCTGTGACGTGATGGAGAATGGCTCGCTTTGCGCTCTTGGCGGATTGACCCCCTATCCCGTGCGCAGTGCGCTGAAACACTTCCCCGAGGACTTCGGAACGCCCGCGGCCGCCGCGGTGGGGTAGCCCCGCAGAGAGGTAACGATGGCTGTAGTACAGGAAACCGACTACGGGACGCCCGCGAGCACCGATAGCCGCACCGTCACCCTGGAGGTGGACGGCCACACGGTCACCGTCCCTGCCGGCACCTCCGTGATGCGCGCGGCGATGACGGCGGACATCGCCATCCCCCGTCTGTGCGCCACCGACAGCCTGGAGGCTTTCGGCTCCTGCCGCTTGTGCACCGTCGAGATCGAAGGGCGAAAGGGCTACCCCGCCTCCTGTCATACCAACGTGGAGCCGGGCATGGTGGTCCGGACGCAGACGCCGGCGCTGGAGAAGCTGCGCCGGGGCGTGATGGAGCTCTACATCTCCGATCACCCACTGGACTGCCTGACCTGCTCGGCCAACGGCAATTGCGAGCTCCAGGACATGGCCGGCGCCGTCGGTTTGCGCGAGGTACGCTACGGCTACGAAGGGGCGAACCATCTCGACGCCCCGGTGGACGACTCCAACCCATACTTCAGCTTCGATCCGAGCAAGTGCATCGTGTGCTCACGCTGTGTGCGCGCCTGCGAGGAGGTGCAGGGCACCTTCGCGCTGACGGTGCACGGCCGGGGGTTCGAGTCGGTGATCAGTGCCGGCCAGCAGGATCCGTTTCTGGACTCGGAGTGCGTCTCCTGCGGTGCCTGTGTTCAGGCGTGCCCCACGGCGACGTTGCAGGAGAAGACCGTGATCGAGCACGGCCAGCCCGAGCGCAGCGTGATCACCACCTGCGGTTACTGCGGCGTGGGCTGCTCGTTCAAGGCGGAGCTGCGCGGCGATCAGGTCATCCGGATGGTGCCGTACAAGGATGGCCAGGCGAACCATGGCCATTCCTGTGTGAAGGGCCGGTTTGCGTGGGGTTACGCCACCCATCCGGACCGCATTACCACGCCCATGATCCGCGAACGGATCACCGACGCCTGGCGCGAGGTGAGCTGGGAGGAGGCCATCGGCTTCGCCGCCGAGCGCATTCGCACTATCCAGGCGGAGTACGGCCGGGGAGCGGCCGGGGCGATTACCTCCTCGCGCTGTACCAACGAGGAGACCTACCTGGTGCAGAAGCTCGCCCGCGCGGTGTTCGCCACCAACAACGTGGATACCTGCGCGCGTGTGTGTCACTCACCAACCGGCTACGGCTTGAAGACGGCCTTCGGTACGTCGGCGGGCACCCAGGACTTCGACTCGGTGGAGGACGCCGACGTGATCCTGGTGATCGGCGCCAACCCCACCGACGCCCACCCGGTGTTTGCCTCGCAGATGAAGCGACGCCTGCGCGAGGGTGCCGGCCTCATCGTCGTGGATCCGCGGCGTATCGACCTGGTGCGTACGCCCCACGTCGAGGCCGACTACCACCTACAGCTCCGCCCGGGTACCAATGTCGCACTGGTCAACGCCCTCGCCCACGTGATCGTCACCGAGGGCCTGGCGGACGAGGCGTTCGTCGCCGAGCGCTGCGAGGCGGAGGCCTACGCCGACTGGCGCGAGTTCATCGCCCGGCCCGAGAACGCCCCGGAGGCGGTGGCGGACGTCACGGGGGTGCCGGCGGAAACGCTGCGCGGCGCCGCCCGGCTCTATGCCCGGGCTGACAACGCCGCGATCTACTACGGTCTGGGCGTGACCGAGCACAGCCAGGGCTCGACCATGGTCATGGGCATGGCCAACCTCGCCATGCTCACCGGCAACCTCGGCCGCCGCGGTGTCGGCGTGAATCCCCTGCGCGGGCAGAACAACGTTCAGGGCTCCTGCGACATGGGCTCGTTCCCCCACGAGTTCCCGGGGTACCGCCACGTGGCAAACGATGAGGTGCGCGGCATCTTCGAGCGCGAGTGGGGGCTCGATCTGGACAGCGAGCCCGGTCTGCGCATTCCCAACATGATCGATGCCGCCATCGACGGCAGCTTCAAGGCGATCTACATCCAGGGCGAGGACATCCTCCAGTCCGACCCGAATATCCAGCACATCGCCGCCGGTCTGGAGGCCATGGAGTGCGTGATCGTTCAGGACCTGTTCCTCAACGAAACCGCCAGCTACGCCCACGTTTTCCTACCCGGCTCCACGTTCCTGGAGAAGGACGGCACCTTCACCAACGCCGAACGCCGGATCAATCGGGTTCGCCGGGCGGTGGCGCCGCCGGGGGGCAAGGCGGACTGGGAGATCACCCTGGCCCTGGCGCGGGCGCTGGGCTCGCAGATGGACTACAGCCATCCCGGCGAGATCATGGACGAGATCGCACGCACCACGCCCACCTTCGCCGGTGTGACCTACGATAAGCTGGACCGTCTCGGCAGCATCCAGTGGCCGTGCAACGAAACCTATCCCGAGGGCACGCCCACCATGCACGTGGACACCTTCGTCCGGGGGCGGGGACAGTTCATGCTCACGCCCTATATTCCCACCGAGGAGCGCAGCAACCGCAAGTTCCCGCTGCTTCTCACCACCGGGAGAATCCTCTCGCAGTACAACGTCGGTGCGCAGACCAGGCGCACGGCCAACCGCGTCTGGCACGACGAGGACCGCCTGGAGATCCATCCCCATGATGCGGAGCAGCGGGGCATTGGCGACGGCGAGCGCGTCGCCGTGCGAAGCCGCATCGGCGAGACCACCCTGCGAGCGCAGTTCTCCGACCGCGTGCCACCGGGCGTCGTCTACACGACGTTCCACTTCCCCGAGACGGCGGCCAACGTGGTGACCACGGAACAGTCGGACTGGGCAACCAACTGCCCCGAGTACAAGGTCACCGCTGTGGAGGTCGCATTGAGCGATACCGCCTCGCAGTTCCAGGCGCGCTACCGAGAGCAGCGCGAGCGCACGCTGGGCCTGCCGGCGCAGCCGGTGGAAGCGGCCGTGGAGGCGGATCGGTGACCATGCTGGGTGGCCGGCGGAATACGGCCGTGGGCATCCCCGTGGTGTCAGAAGCCGCCGTTGCCGTGCCGGCAGGGTGGCTGGGCGCACCGTACCGCGACGTGTCCACGGCCCGCTGGGCCGACGGTGCGCTGGAGCGCGGCCATCGGCGTGTGCCCGAAGAGACGCCGGTAGCGGTACGGGTCGATTGCGAGGATTACGCAGTCATGCTCGCCAGCCCGGTGGACCTGGAGGACTTCGCTTACGGATTTCTCCATACCGAGGGACTGATAAGCCGGGCCAGCGACGTGGCGAGCCTGTCACTGGCGGAGCATGACGAGGGGATCGTGCTGAGGGTCGAGCGGCACGCCGGGCAGCGGCTCGCCGCTGACCGGGGCGACGGGCGCCGGCTGGCGGGAGCGAGCGGCTGTGGCCTGTGCGGTGTCCAGTCGCTGCGCGACGCAGTGCGGCCCGTGGGCCGGGTGACGCCGGCCTCCGGCATAACGGCGCAGGCGGTGCATGGCGCGGTGTCGGGGCTACGCCGCTGGCAACCGCTGAATGCCTGCACGGGCGCGCTTCACGCGGCAGCGTTCGCCACGGTCAGTGGTGAGATCGTAACCGCGCGTGAAGATGTCGGCCGGCACAACGCGCTGGACAAGCTCATCGGCAACATGCTGCGCAGCGGCCTCTCACCCGAGTCGGGGTTCGTGGTGATGACGAGTCGCTGCAGCTACGAGCTGGTCCAGAAGGCCGCGCGTTTCGGCATCGGCACACTGTGCACCGTCTCCGCCCCCACTGCGCTCGCCATCCGGCTGGCGGAGGAGGCCGGCATGACACTGATCGCCCTGTCACGCCCCGACTCCTTCGTCGTGCTCACCAACCAGGCGCTCGTGGATTAGCCGGCACGACGCCCGCACCGGCGGAAAGCATGCGGGCACGGACAACCCAACGAACGGAGCGCGTATGCAAATCGACAAGCTCGTGCGCATGGCCAACGAAATCGCCACCTATTTCGAAGCCTATCCGCAGGAACGGGGCCAACAGGCGGTTCTCGAACACATCCGGGCGTTCTGGGAGCCGCGCATGCGTATGGCGCTCGCCGAGCATGCCCGCGAGGACGGCGGCGGCCTGCGGCCACTGGCACGCTGGGCCGCGGATCGCCTTTAGCCCGGCCGCACACCGACCACCTTGTCCCGATGCCCCCACCGCTCGCGGGCGGGCGTCGGACCGTGTGGGACCGACCTTCAGGGGGAATACAAGGAACAGGCCACTGGCCATCGCGTACCGGAGGAGAGAGGGACCATGATTGACACAGACGCAGGCGTTCTGTCGAAGGAACGCATAACCGCGCCGGGTGATTTCAATCGGTGGCTGATACCGCCTGCCGCCCTGGCGGTGCACTTGTCCATCGGCCAGGTCTACGCGCTAAGCGTCTTCAACCTGCCATTGACGCGGATCATCGGCGTTACCGAGCAGGCGCCGGAGGACTGGCGGCTGACCAGCATCGGCTGGATATTCAGCATCGCCATTCTCGTTCTCGGGCTGGCAGCGGCTTTCGGTGGCCACTGGGTCGAGCGTGTCGGTCCGCGCAAGGCCATGGCCGTCTGCGCAGTGACGTTCGGAGGGGGATTCCTGGTCTCCGCCCTGGGGGTGCAGACTCACCAGCTCTGGTTGCTGTACCTGGGCTATGGCGTGCTCGGGGGCATCGGCCTGGGGATCGGTTACGTCTCCCCGGTCTCCACGCTCATCAAGTGGTTCCCCGACCGCAGAGGTCTCGCTACCGGCATGGCGATCATGGGCTTCGGCGGCGGGGCGATGCTGGCATCGCCGATGTCGGTGGCGCTGATGGACCATTTCTCCTCGCCGACGTCGGCCGGCGTCGCGCCAACGTTCGTCGTCCTCGGCATTCTCTATTTCGTCGCCATCGGGTTCGGCGCGTGTATCGTGCGCGTGCCGCCGGAGGGCTGGAAACCGGCGGGCTGGAGCGGTGAAGGCGCCAGCAGCACCCGCAAGGCGAGCCCGGTGACCGATGGCAACGTCCATATCGACCAGGCAATGAAAACCCCGCAGTTCTACCTGATGTGGGCGGCGCTGTTTCTCAACGTCACCGCCGGGATCGGGGTGCTGGGACAGGCATCGGCGATGAGCCAGGAGATGTTCCCTAGCGTGATCACCGCCGGTGCGGCCGCCGGATTCGTGGGCATGCTGAGCCTGTTCAACATGGCCGGGCGCTTCTTCTGGGCGTCCCTGTCGGACCGCATCGGCCGCAGGACCACCTTCAGCACGTTCTTCGTCCTGGGAATGGTGCTTTTCGCGCTCGTACCCATGAGCGGCAAACTGGGGGCAGTCAGTCTGTTCGTGATCGGTTACATGGTGATCATCAGCATGTACGGCGGTGGTTTCGCGACGATTCCCGCCTATCTCGCCGACGTTTTCGGCACTCGCTTTGTCGGCGGCATCCACGGCCGGATTCTCACTGCGTGGTCGGCTGCCGGCGTAGTGGGGCCGGTTCTGGTGAACTACATCCGCCAGTATCAGATCGATCAGGGGGTGGCCAAGGCGGACGCCTACACCGTCACGATGTACATCATGGCGGGGCTGTTGTTCCTCGGCCTGTTGTGCAACCTGCGTATCAAGCAGATGCATGAACGCCACCTCATGGGCGAGACCGAGGCCCACGGTGGCCAGGCGGTTGCGGCGGGAGCACGAAACTGACCAGTGTCAGCAGGAGAGACTCATGACCAACGAAAACCGTGATCGCAGGCTACAGTTGATTCTCACGTGGCTCGTCGTGCTGATCCCGCTCGTCATCGGGGTCGCCTCCACCTTGTCCAAGGCGGTCAGGATCTTCTAGAGCTGGTTCGAAAGCCCGTCGGCGTGGCTGGCGCTGCCATGAGGCGGCCCTGCCGGCGTCGGCGGGGTCATATTATCGACAAGGGCACGCATGGACATAAGACAGCTGGAATACCTGGCCGCCCTGGCCCAGGAGAGGCATTTCACCCGCGCGGCGGAGCGATGCAACGTCACGCAGCCCACCCTGTCGGGCCGTATTCGCCAGCTGGAGCAGGAACTGGGCGTGCCCATCGTCGAACGCGGGCAGCGCTACCATGGCCTCACTGGCGAAGGGCAGCGGGTGCTGAAGTGGGCCCAGGTCATCCTCGAGCACCGCTCGGCGATGATGCAGGACCTGAGCGAGCTCAAGGAGGGGTTGAGCGGTCGGCTCGTCCTGGGCGTGATCCCCTCGGCGTTGCCCATGGCCACGTCGGTGACCCGGGTGGTGCGTCAGGCCCATCCAAGCGTTTCCTTTACCGTGCATTCAGCAACCTCCAACGACATCCTGCGTGACGTTCAGGAATTCCACATCGACGCGGGCATCACCTACCTGGACAACGAGCCCGTGGAGCGCGTGGAAACGTTGCCATTGTATATGGAACGCTATTGCCTGTTCCTGCCCGAGCATCACCCCTGGGCCGACAGGGAACGCGTCACCTGGGCGGAGGCCGCGCGCCTGCCGTTGTGCCTGCTGACACCGGACATGCAGAACCGCCGGATAATCGCCAAGGCGTTCCGCAGCGTGGACTGTAATCCGGAAGCGGAGATCGAAACCGACTCCGTGGTGCACCTGTGGGCCCAGGTACGCTTCTCGGGCTGGGCAAGCGTGATGCCCGAATACTTCAGCGATCTGTTCGGCGGCGACAGCGGCATTCGTGGCATTCCGCTGCACGACCCCGATGTCGAGTATGCCGTCGGCCTGGTGGCCCTGGCCAGGGAGCCGCTGTCGCCGACGATTCGCGCGCTGTTCGATGCGTGCCGCCACAACCAGCTCCTGCCGTTGTGCGGTGCCGGTCAGGGGCTACCGGGGATGGGCGCGGTGAAGCCGCTCCTTGAGTGAAACGTTCAAACGGCCAAGTTGAAAGCCCCCCTCGGTACCGCGTGTGCCGAGGAGCCTCTCCTGTCTAACATCCCTTAACCGATTGTTTTTTGAAGGCGAGCGGTTTGGTCGGTTTCGACCATTGTCAGCCGCGTAGATCGGCTGGTGCTGGCAGACGGTGTCGGTCCACCCGGGATGTCGGCCAGCGCTTCGCGCTCACCGACCTACGATGCTGGAAATCGGGTAGATCGGCTGCACTCGGCAGCTGACATCTGTGCTGCGGAGACGCGCCCGTGTTAGCCATACGACGGCGCGCCACCGAATGGCGGTGCGGAGACTTTCGACTTGGCACTTGGGACTTACTAATCTTCTCAGAAGTATTGTCATGTGTCAGAGCGCCAGAGCGGTTCGGGGGCAAGGCGCGCTCGCGCCGGCGTGGCCGGGTCACGTCAAGCGAGCGCAACGCCGCCACCGGGCCGCTCTGGCGCTCCCTTCGGGCCGGTCTGTGCGCCGATGGGGTCTGCGTTGCTCGCCGCTTATGGTGCCCGGCTACACCGCGCGCCTCGCGCCTTGCCCCATCGGCGCACAGACCGGCTGACGCATGACAATACTTCTGAGAAGATTAGTATCACCTTGGGGCGTATTCTGCCGGCTCGTACCACCGCTGCAGGAGGAACGGGTGCCTGCGACGACACCCAGTGCTGACGCGCTGATCGAAGCGCTCGAGCTGACCGAGCACGTCGAAGGTGGTTATTTCCGCCGCACTTATCAGGCCGACCACCGTCCCACGGTCGCGACCGATGGCGGCGAGCGGTATCTCATGACCTCCATCCACTACCTGCTCACGCAGGCATCGCCGGTGGGGCATTTCCACTGCAACCGCTCAGATATCGTCCACTACTTCCACCTCGGTGATCCCATCCGCTATTACCTGCTGATGCCCGACGGCCGGCTGGAGATCGTCGACATGGGCGCGGACGTGGTGGCCGGGCAGCGACTGCAGCTCACCGTCCCCGGCGGTGTCTGGAAGGCCTCGCGGCTGCTCGATGGGCCCTGCGGCTACGGGCTCATCAGCGAGGCGGTATCACCGGGGTTCGACTACGCGGACATGCGGCTCGGCGATCGTACCGGGCTCGTCGAGGCGTTCCCGCAACACGAGGCCGTCATTCGCGATCTCGCACGGGGATGAACACGACCATGTCCTGGTGTCCGCTTCCAGGACACCAGGACCCGGCGTGCGTGTTGGCACGCATGCACGACCGGTGAGGGAGTGGCTAGACTGACATTCGCTCACCCACAACCTGCCGCCGGATTACGGCGGCGCTCACGGAGAGAGCCATGCAACCCCGGATCAGCATGATCACCCTCGGTGTCACTGATTTACCAACCGCCGTTCGTTTCTACGAGCACGGCCTCGGGCTGCCCCGGTACCCGTTCGATTCCGATGAGGTTGCCTTCTTCGACCTGAACGGAAGTTGGCTGTCTCTTCACCCCCGCGAGATGCTCGCCGCCGACGCGGCCACGCCGGACGAGGGCATGCGTGGCTTCCCGGGATTCACGCTGGCGCACAACGTGGCCTCTCGCGAGGCGGTGGATGCGGTGCTGGCGGAGGCCGTGGCCGCCGGGGGGCGCCTGGTCAAGCCCGCGCAGGACGTGTACTGGGGTGGTTATTCGGGTTATTTCGCCGACCCGGACGGTTACCTGTGGGAGGTGGCCTGGAACCCCTATGTCTGGATCGGACCGGAGGATGCCTGAGCGGGTATGGTGATCCTGCTAAACGGGGCGATCAATGCCGGCCAGCGCGTGGACGAAACCATCGAGGCGGTGCTGGCGACCGCGAATCGGCTCCTTCATCGGCGCAAATAGGTTTGCATGGCGCGTATTTGCCGCCCACGAAGCGAATAGTTGCACAATAGTCTTTGCAGGCGCAGTGTGTCTCGCGTTCATCGGGGCTTTCGGGCGATTCAAGAGGGGGTGTGGGGGTTTGTTCACGCCGATCGAGCGACCACGGCTATTCGCAGATCTCGACGCCGTGGGCGGGGGCACCATCGTCTGGCTGGTGGCGGCGGGAGGCTACGGCAAGACCACACTAGCGCTGACCTACGCCCACCACCGTGCGTTGCGGCTGATACATTTCACCGGCATGCACTCGGGGGTCACCGTTGGTGAGTTCTTCCATGGCCTGCGTGCCCGTGCCATGGAAACCATGGGGGCATTGGCCGAGCGCCTGCCCGTGCTCAACCCGGAATACACGGCCACACCCGATGTCTTTGCCCGCCGCTTCGCCGAGGAGATGGCCGCCATCCTGCCACGAGAGGCGTTGGTCATGGTGGACGATGTCCACCGCCTGCCGGCGGATCACCCGCTTCACCCGCTGCTGCTGCGTGTTGCCGACACCGTCTCCGGACGTTGCCGGTTCGTGGTGGGCAGTCGCCACGAGCCACCCGGTGCATGGGCGCGCCTGCGAGGCCAGGGCCGTGTAGTGGTGATCGACGAGGCCATGCTCGCCTTCGACGAACAGGAAACCGGCGCGCTGCTCGATGCCCAGGGCCTGGCGTCGTCGGGGGAGCAGGAGGCCGGACGCTCGTTGCGTCTGACCACCCGTGGCTGGGTCGTGGGGTTGATGCTGCTGCTCGAGCACTGGCGACGCACGGGGGCGCCACCGCATGCGCGGCACGCCGGCGATTCCCTCGACGACTGGTTTTATCACGAGATCTATGCACCGCTGCCCATGAGCGAGCAGACGCTGCTGCGCCGTTGCGCGCTGCCGGCCCGCGTTCCGCTTGCCTGTGCCGCCGACGGCAGCGGCATCGTCGACGCCCGCGAGGGGTTGCTGCGCCTGCAGCGCGAGCATGCCTTCATATTCACGGATACCCATGACGAGGGCGACCGTGTCTGCCGTTTTCACGATCTGTTCCGGGACTTCCTGCTTCGGCGCGCCGAGACCGAGGCGACCCCGGCGGAGCTCGCCGCCCAGCGCCGCCGCTGGGGACGTGTGCTGTGGGCCGCGGGGGAGTGGAGTGAGGGGGCGAACCTGCTCATCGAAGCCGGAGACGAGGATGCGCTCGCCGAGGGGCTGAAGAACGTCGGCGGCGAGCTCATCCAGACCGGCCGCGGCGATTCGCTGTTCGGCTGGTTGAACGCCCTGCCCGAGGCCCGGCGGCGCGAGGAGCCGGTGCTCTGCCTCTGGGAAGGGCTCTGCCTGATGCTCCACGACACCCATGCGGCGCGTCAGTTATTGAGCCGGGCGTGGGAATCCCTCGCTGCGGCGCAGGACTATCCGCATATGGCGCTCGCCTGGAGCGGCATCGTCGACAGCATCTGGCTGGAGTGGGCGCACGTCTCGGAGTACGAGCGCTGGATCGACGAATTCCTCCACTTCGAGGCCGAGTTCCGCGCACATCTGCCGCCGGCGTTGTGGTTCCCGGTGCTGCGGGGCATGCTCGCCGCGGTGTGCTATGGCCGCCCGCTGGATCCGTCGCTTGCGCGCTGGGAGCGCGAGGCCCTGAGTGCACTCTCCGGCGACATGCCGGATACCGAGCGGGTAATGCTCGCCTGCCAGCTGCTCTATCTCAACACCTGGCAGTTCGGATGCCGTGCCGGTGCCATGCGGGTGCTGGCGGTGATGGAGGGTCAGCAGGCCGCCGTCGACGGTGCGTCGCCGCTTGCCCAGTGCCTGTGGCGCACGTTCACGGCGCTATGCGCCCTGCTGTTCGACGGCGATCGCGAGCGTTGCCTCGCCGAAGCGGACAAGGGGCGGGCGCTCATCCGCGAGTACGGTATCGGTACCTGGGACGACGCCGTACCGCCGCTGCATTGCGCCCTGTGCTTCCACGACGGGGTCACTCTGGATGACTGGATGGCCTGGTTCCTGCGCACGGACTGCAAGGCGAACCGGCCTTTCTATGACACTTTCCAGGCTCATTTTCTATCCGCCCAGGCGTGGTTGCGCGGTAACGTCCACGAAGCCGTCGAGCACGCGCGCATGAGCCTGGTCGCCGGCGAGCGCCACGGATCGGTGGTGATCTCGGCAGGGTTCCGGGCAGTCTATGCGGGATTCCTGGCCGAGGCCGGGCATGGCCGCGAAGCGCTGCGGGCAGCGGCACAGGCGCGGGCCATTGCGCGTGGGTTCCGCAGCGACTTCCTGGAAGTGTTCATGTATCTCGCGCTGGCGCGCATTCCGTTGCACACCGCCCGCCCGTGGCGGGCGCTGGGCTATCTGCGCCGGGCGTTCGCGGCCGGGGCACGTCAGTGGATGTTCTTCCCGTTGCTGTTGCGTGATGGGGAGCTCGCCATGCTCTGCGCCCTGGCGCTGGCTGAAGGCATCGAGCCGGATTACGCGCGCTGGCTCATTCGCGTGCGCGATCTCACACCGCCGGCGGATCGCGTGCTGCGCGCGCACTGGCCGTGGCGCTGTCGCGTGCGCGTGCTCGGCGGATTCTCCGTCGAGGTGGGTGAGCGTCACCAGTACGGCTCGCGCCGGGCACAGCCGTTGCCGCGGGCGTTGCTCGCGCGTCTGGTGATCGCCGGTCCGAAGGGGGAGACGCAGGAACGCCTCGCCGCTTGCCTGTGGCCGGACAGCGAACGGGACAAGGCGCTCAACAGCCTTTACGTGACACTGCACAGGCTCAGGGACCGGGTGCTGGAGGACCCGGGCGCCGTGGTCAGTCAGGGCGGGCGTATCCGCCTCGACCCCGACCGCGTGTGGGTCGATGCATGGGAGTTTCGGGCGCTGGCGGCACGCGGCGAGCGCGAGGGCGGGGAGAGCCTGCAACGTGCCGTCGAGCTCTACGGTGGGGTAGGGGAGCTGCCGGGGCTCGACGAGATCGATCTGGAGGCGTGGCAGGCGGAGCTCGATGCCATCTATGAGCGAGCGGTGCGCAGCCTGGGCGTGGAGCTCGAGCACGACGATGTGCGCGCGGCGCTGCGGCTCTATCGCGAGGCGTTGGACCACCTGCGCCTGAGCGAGTCGTTGTGGGCGGGTGTGCTGCGGTGCGAGGCGGCGCTCGGCAACCAGGCCGCTCTCAAGCGCAGTTTCTCGCACCTGGCCAAGTGCTTCCGCCGCGAGCTCGATACCGAGCCTTCACCGTGGCTGGCGAGCCTGTATCAACGCCTGCGCGGCTGAAGCGTGCATGCGTCACGCGAAAGTTGTGAAAGCAATGGAACTGTGCTTACCTTTGGCTGTTCGCCGTGTTGCGTGGCGATGTCCGCGCCCGGGCCCGGGGGGTGGCGGCCGCCGATTTGCCGGAGCGATGGCTGACAGCCGAATAATAATGCGGAAGGAATGGCATGAGCGGGGGCGAAGGACATCTGACGGCGCGGCTGTCGTGGGTGGGGCCCGAGGATGCGGAGCCGGGCGTGGCGTCACTGCGGGCACACGGTTTCCGTGACGTTCACGCCACGGTGGACGTGGCTGCCCTGATCGAACGCATTCGCCACGGCTACCGTGACGGCGAAAGTGACCTCGCGCTGGCGGTCATTCACGAGCGCGCCCTGCAGGCGAGTTCGCCCGGCCAGCGCAAGCGTCTGCTGGCGGTGGCGAGCGAGGCCGGCACCGGCCTGGTTGTCGTCGGTGCGCGTGGACAGACACCGCCGGCGCACAGCGAGGCATGGGTGGACGTCGTCGATGAGCATGCCCCGGCCCGCGAGACCCACCAGCGCGTCGCCCTGGCGGCCGCTGCGCAGACTGAGCGTCGCCGCCTGCAGCGCGTGACGCGGGGCCTGGAGGCGGAGGTCGCAGATCTTCGCGTTGTCGAATCCCGCCTGCAGCACATGGTCTATCACGACGAGCTCACCGGGTTGTGGAACCGCCGCCGCTTGCGTGAGGCGCTCGAGCTGAACGTCATGCGTGCGAGCAGCCTCAGCCAGCCCTGCGCAATCGTTCTGGTGGACGTGGACCGGTTCAAGCTGGTCAACGATCTCGAGGGTTACGATGTCGGCGACCGCTTGCTCATCGATGTGGGGCGGCTCGTTCGAGACCTCGCCGGTACGTCGGATCTCGCCGCCCGTATCGGCTCCGATGAGTTCGTGCTGCTGCTCGGCAATTGTGGCGCGGACGCCGCCGTCGAGCGTGCGGAACAGGTGCGCCGTTGTCTCGAGGATAACCGGTTTCGATGCGGCAGCCGTTACTATCGCACCTGCGCCAGTGTCGGCGTCGCCACGATGGCCGGCGGTGAGCGCCGCGCGCCAACGACGGAGCTGCTCGCGCGCGCGGACCAGGCCTGTTACCTCGCCAAGCAGCACGGGCGTAACCGTGTCCATGTCTACGACGGAGACGATCCACGGCTGATGGCACTGCGGCGTGATCATGTCATGGCGCCTGTCATCCGCGATGCCATCGAGAACAACCGCCTGTTCTTCGAATTCCAGCCCATCGTGCGTTTGCTCGACGGGCGTATCTCCCACTACGAATGCCTGCTGCGTATGCGGGGGCACGATGGTCGCCGTCACCAGCCGGGTGAGTTCATTCCGGTGGCCGAGCGTACCGGGCTGATCCATCATATCGATCTGTGGGTCGTCGATCGGGCCCTGGACTTCCTCGCCACACTGGATGGCGGGTATAGCGACGCCAGCGTCTCCGTGAACCTTTCCGGCCACGCGTTCCGCAACCAGGACCTCGTCGAGCTCATCGCGCACCGGTTGCAGATGAGCCGGGTCTCGCCGGCCCGCCTCGTTTTCGAGATCACCGAGACCGCTGCAGTGGCCAATCTGGAGCAGGGCCGCGACGTTGTCGCGCGTCTGCGTGCGCTGGGCTGCCGTTTTGCCCTGGATGACTTCGGCAGCGGCTTCAGCACCTTCCACTACATCAAGCATTTTCCCGTCGACTACCTCAAGATCGACGGCAGCTTCATCACCAACATCGCCGACGACACCACGGACGCGACGCTGGTGCATCATATGGTCTCCATCGCGCGCAGCCTCGGGAAGGAGACCGTGGCCGAGTTCGTGGAGAGTCGGGAATCGTTGGAGGCCGTGGCGGCGCTGGGCGTGGATTACGTGCAGGGGTTCTATCTTGCGCGGCCGGCGGAAGTGCCGATCCGCGAGGAGTCGTTGCCCTCGCTTGGTCCGCTTGGTGGCGAGGCGGCTGCCGTCGCTATGGCCAGTCAGCGCGAGTCATGGGTCTGACACGCCGGCGCTGACCCGTGTCGTGATCAGGCGTCTGTGTTCCGTGGCGGCTAGCCCGCCGTGCATCATTACCCGGCAGAGCGCTGGCGTTACTTGCCGACACGTTCCTTGCCGCTGATCATGGCGACGTTGGTCGCGGACGGGGTGGGCGTGGAGTCTGCGTCGCATCGGTCATGGCGTTGATTCGGCGTTGATGCTTGGCGCACCATCGGTGTTGCGAACATCGAAAAATGTGACATATTGCCTTGCCAGAGAAAGAGAATCGATGGGCGGGGTGGTGATGGAAAGCGACCGCGAACCGGAGTGGGTGGCGGATGTGCTCTCGCGCGCGGACGCGGGGTACCGCTCCAGCGATGATGGTGACCCTCGTCGTCTTCAGGTCTGTCTGAGGAAAGTCGCCGAGGAACACCAGGCCCGATCGTCCGCCTGCCGCGGGCTTGTCCGCTCCATGTTGCCGCTGCCCACCTTCTCGGGTGGCATCGTACAGTTCGAGCCTGGCGAACGCCCCGAGCGACTGCTCGAACGTGCCGAGGGGCTTGTGTATCACGCCAGGCGGGCCGGCAAGGATGCTATCCGGATGGATACGCCCGCCCGCATGCAGGCAGTGCCGCGGACTGGCGACGTCAGCCGTCTTCGGGAGGGCGCGTGAGCCGGGTGACGGCGCGTGATTGTGCCATTGCTGCCCGCGATCTGCCGTCGCCGCCGATCGTTTTTCAGCGGCTTTCAGAGGTGCTGGCACGCCCGGACTGGAACATGCAGACGGTTGCCGGCGTCATTGCGAGCGACCCGGGAGTGGCCGCGCGTACACTGAGGCTCGCCAACAGCCCTTTTTTCGGCCTGCCACGCCAGGTCGAAACGCTGGAGGAGGCCGCGTCCATCGTCGGCCTGGCGGAGTTGCGGCAACTGGTGCTGGCGACCAGCGTCATCGACGGGTTCAAGCGTATTCCGCAGGATCTGGCTTCCCCGTTGATGCTTCGCGAGGGCGCGGTGCGCAGCGCCGTGCTCGCCGCGGCTGTTGCTCGCTGCGGGTCCTTGGTCCCACCACGGCGCGCCTTTCTGGGCGGGCTGCTCCACGACGTGGGCAGCGTCGTGGTCTGCTCGGTGATGGCCGAGCAGGCGCGCGAGGTCCTGCTGACCTCACCGTCGGACGGCGACCGTGTCGTCAGCCTGGAGCAGCGCGTGTTCGGCACCGAGACGTGTGAAGTGGGCGGGGCATTGTTGCGACACTGGCGGTTGCCGGAGGCGCTGGAGGCGATGGTACGGTTCTGGCCCGCGCCGGCCGACGAGTACGCGCCTGATGCGGCCTTGGTCGTGCATCTGGGCGTCACGCTCGCGGTGGGGTGCGCCGTGCCGGGGCGCGATGCGGCGATCTGGCATGCCTGCCGGGTCGATCCCGAGTCGGCCGCCGGGCTCGTCGACGACAGCGAGCCCGAAATCGAGCGGCTGCTTGGCATGCTCTGATGCCGCCGCCCATCGCGGCAGGGCGTTGCCGTGCCGCGAGCGGCTCCGCCCGGCGGTTAATCTTTCCAGAGCATCATCACTGCATATCGCGACAGGATACCGACATGGTCACCGTTGTCACCGAATCGGAGTTGCGCCATTGCGTCACGGCGGATGCCGAGGCGCTCGCTATCGTCGAGGATGGCTTTGCCCGGCTGGGGCGGGGGGAAGCGACGATCCCGCCGATCATGGGCCTCGAGATCCCTGAGAAGAACGGCGCGGCGGACGTCAAGGCTGCGTATGTGAGCGGCTGGGAGGCATTCGCCATCAAGATATCCACGCGGTTCTTCGACAACCCCAGGCGCGGACTGCCCAGCGGCAGCGGCATGATGACGCTGCTCGACGCCGACACGGGCCAGCCGCGGGCGATACTGCTGGATAACGGTTACCTCACCACCGTTCGTACGGCGCTCGCTGGCGCGCTGGCCGCCAAGTATCTCGCGCCACAGCGTGTTGCCACCGTCGGCGTGATCGGTGCCGGCAGCCAGGCCCGGTGGCAAGTGGCTGCGTTGCGCCTGGTGAGGCCTTTTGATCGGGTGGTGGTTTACGGCCGCGATGCCGAGCGCGCCACGCGTTATGTCCAGGAAATGGCCGACGGCCTCGGCGTGCCGGTGGAGGCCGTCGACTCGGCGGAGGCCCTGGCGCAGGCCTCGGACGTCATTGTCACCACCACGCCCGCCACCAAACCGCTGCTCGAAGGTGGCTGGCTCCGTCCCGGTACCCACGTCAGCGCCATGGGTTCGGACGCCGCTCACAAGAACGAGCTTGCTCCCAGCGTGTTCGCGGTCGCCGATGTGGTGGCCTGTGACCTCCGGGATCAGTGCCTGCAGCGCGGTGAGCTGCGCCACGCCGTGGCAGCGGGAACAGTCACTCAGGATCATCCGGCGGTCGAGCTCGGTGCGCTGGTGAACGGCGGCGCGCCCGGCCGCAGCGACGATCAGCAGATCACCGTGTGCGATCTCACCGGCGTGGGGATCCAGGACACGGCGATTGCCCGCTATGCCCTGCGGTGCGTCGTCGCCGCAGGGCTGGGGCAGGAGATCGGCTAGCCGAACAGCTGATCGCCCTGCTCGTCGATGATCTGCTGTCCCTTGCGCAGGCTCACGGCCACCGCGTCGTCGTGCGCCGGGTAGGTGTCCGCGCGCACGAACGACCGGGTCTGGGCCTGCTCACCCTCGCCCCGGGCGATTTCGCCGGCCACACGCCAGGTATTGCCCTCCTTGCGCGGCATGGCGCGAACCTCGAAGCCCTTGTATGTTTCCCGCGCCGCTACTTTGGCGGTGTCGTCGTCGCCCCCGCCGCCGCGGAGGCTATCCAGTAGCCGTTTGAACATGGAGATTCTCCGCTCGTCTGCGTTCCCGCTGCCCGCCGTCGGGTGGATAGAGCCACGGCGCTCAGTTGCTCGCAAGCGCCCAGGGGGTGCTCGCGGGCTCTTCGTGCTGGTTGCGGAAGCTGTGCAGGATATGCTCGTGGAGCTCGTCGATGACAGCGCTCTGGCGATGGTGGCTGCGATAAAGGGCTATGTGAATGGAGCCCACCCCGGGCATCCCCTGGCTCTCGTCCAGCACCACCATGTCGGGGGTGAGCGTGCTCCGGGCCATGGCGCCGACGGCCAGTCCCGACAGCACCGCCGCCTGCAGGCCGGCATTGCTGGGGCTGCTGTAGGCGACCCGGTAGGCGATATTCGCTTCGTCCAGGGCGCGCAACGTCATCGCGCGGATCGGGCAACCCGGCAGCCACATCGCCAGCGGCAGCATCTCCTGTAGTTCGAGGCCCGCCCCCGGCACCGTCGCGAACACGATGGGTTCGCTGTGGACTACGCGCCCGTCGAGGCCACTGTCCTCACAGGAGGCGAGCACGAGGTCCAGCTCCCCGTCGCGGATCTGACGGCGGAGGATATCGCTGGTCTGGCAGTGCAGCTCCACCGCGACCGCCGGCTCCGCCTCGGCGAAACGCGCCAGGATACGCGGCAGAAAGCAATGGGCGTAGTCGTCCGGTGTCCCGATGCGCACGGTCCCGCGCAAGGGCGGCCGCACGACGCTGTTCACGGCTTCCTGTTCCAGCCGCACCATGCGCCGGGCGTAGGTGAGCAGGTGCTCGCCGGTCGGCGTCGCTTCCACACCGCGTGGCAGACGCTTGAGCAGTGGCTTGCCCAGCGAGCGCTCGAGCTTGCTGATTTGCATGCTCACGGCTGCCTGGGTGCGGGAGACACGTTCAGCGGCCGCGGTGATGCTGCCGGTGTCCACCACGGCGACGAAGGCGCGCAGGGCGGCAAGATCCAGGTGCGTCATGGTATGGGGTTCCTGAGTTTAGAATCTCTTATACGGTGCCTTAGAAATATAAGCTAGTCGAAATTCCCCATCAGGACCAGCATGACTCCCGCGCGCCGCCTCCGGCACGGATACGGCGCCGATACTTCAGTCGCGGAGGGAGAAGGTCATGCGGGAACTCATACAGTGGCTACGGGACCAACGCCTGTTCCGGCAGGAACGCCAAGCGCTCACGGGGCTCGATGATCGCATGCTCCGGGATATCGGTATCACCAGCGATGAGGCCTGGCGGCGGACCCGTTCGTTTCGCGCGTGGCGCGAGGAAGTCAGGCCGCATTCGCGGCTGCGACGGCCCGATGCCGCGGAGCTCACACGCATGGTGCACCCGCCCGTGGTCATGCGCTGATGGTGGACGCCCGCTCGCGTTGCCACGCATCATGACAAAGGACGTTTGGCGTGGGCACGGCATGGGAGTGGGCCATGAGCGAGCGGGTGATCCCGGAGACAGTGGGATTGAGTGGCGAGCGGCTCGCGCGGATTCGCCGATGGATGCGGGGGCACGTGGAGGCGCGGCGGTTGCCGGGGGCCAGCGTTCTGGTGGCTCGCCGCGGGGGCATCGCTTTTTTCGAATGCGAAGGCTATCGGGATGTGGAAGCCGGCGCGCCGGTGACCACGCATACGATTTTCCGCATTTTCTCCATGACCAAGCCGCTCACCAGCGTCGCGGTCCTCATGCTCTATGAACGCGGCGCCTTGCAGCTCGATGACCCCGTCGCCCGCTATCTGCCGGAGTTCGCTGCACCACAGGTGATGGTCGGGGGTGAACCTCACGCGCCGAGGCTCGAACCCGCCGACACGCCCATTACGGTCCATCATCTGCTCACCCACACGGCAGGACTCACTTACTGGTTCATGGAGGAGCATCCGGTCGATGCGCTCTACCGCGAAGCGGGCATCGATTTCGTCCGTGGCACGGGAAGTCTGGCCGACATGGTCGGGCGTGTCGCGGACATGCCGTTGATCTGTCAGCCGGGCGCGCGCTGGAACTACAGCGTCGCCACCGACGTGCTCGGCCGTCTGGTTGAGGTGGTCGCCGGGCAGCCGTTCGCCGATTTCCTCCGCGGGGAGGTGCTCGAGCCGCTCGGGATGGTGGATACGGACTTCGAAGTGCCCGATGACAAGCTCGATCGCTTCGCTGCTTTGTACGGCCCTCCGGGCGGGGTGGGTATGGCAACCGAGAGCCCCGGACCGACCCCCGCGGGTGGCCTCGAGTTGCTGGACGCACCGACCGACAGCCCGTATCGGACGCCAGTGGGGCTCGCCTCGGGCGGTGGCGGGCTGGTTTCCACCGCCTCGGACTACCTGCGCTTCTGCCGGATGATGCTCAATCGCGGTGAGCTGGACGGGGTGCGCCTGCTCGGCCGCAAGACGGTCGAGTACATGACCTGCAACCACCTTCCGGGCGATCTGGCGGCGATGGGTCAGGCGCGCTTCGCCGAGACCCGCTACGAGGGCATCGGCTTCGGGCTCGGTGTCTCGGTGACGCTGGATCCGGTCCGCGCGCGTGTGGTGGGTACACCCGGTGAATATGCCTGGGGCGGCGCGGCCAGCACGGCGTTCTGGATCGACCCGGCGGAGGAGCTCATCGTGATATTCCTGACCCAGCTTCTGCCGTCGTCCACGTACGCCTTGCGGCCGCAACTGCGCGTGCTCACCTACCAGGCGTTGATCGATTAGCGCTGGATGGGCCATCTACCGTGAAAACGATGGCCACATAGACACTAAGGATGCAACGCGCACACGGTCGAATCCGCTGAGTCAGCAATTTCCCACGCGCGGCTGTGGATCGGCTGCGCATGTACTCCAATCTTCGTGGTTCTTCGTGTTCGGCGACTTGCTAGCCGCGAGCGCGCGCGCCACCGGGGCCGCCGCCGGGCGGCGGCTCCCAGATGTTGCGGATGGGTTGCCGGGCGCGCTCGGGGAGATCCCGGGAGAAACGCAGCGCCTGGCCGCGGCCGGTGCGCACGCACCGCACGCGGCCGCGATTGACCTTGTGCAGGCGGGCGATGTCGCGGCAGCCGTCGAGGAAACCGGGCGGTGGCCTGCCGCGCTCGGCGGTTGGGCCGTCGGCGCGGAAGGCCACCACGAAGATGGTTCGGCCGTGAATCACGAAGCCGGCGAACAACGCCACGACTGCGGTACCGAGGATGATGGCGAGCCATTCCATAGTGTTTCAGGCAGTTGCGGTACGGGGGCGAATGCGTAGCCGCAGGCCCGGGGCGAGGCCGGTGGCGAGCAGGGCGTAGGCGCCGATGGGGATCAGTGCCGTGAGCACGTCGCCGGCGAGGTCCGCCGTCAGCCCGCCGATCAGAGGCACACCGAAGGCGGCGGCGTAGCCCAGAGTGAACATCCCGGCGGACAGGCGCCCGGCGGTAGCGGCATCGGCGATTTGTGGAGGCAGCGACACCAGCAGGATGAGCTGAACGGCGGAGGCGAAGCCGACGGCGAACACGCCGGCCATCGCCGCCCAGCCGTCGAGCCAGACGAACGCGGCGAGGCCGGCGACGCACAGCAGCCCGCTGGCGATGATGGGCCCGCGCCGCGCGAGCAGGTGCCGGGTCAGGGCCAGCATGGCGAGTGAGGCGAGTACCTGGCTCAGGTTGAACAGGAACAGGGTTTCGGGCAGGCGATCCAGCGTGTCGCGCCGTTCGAGAATGCTGCCCATGTAGGCGTTGGTCCCGAAGAACACGGTGGAGGCGCTGCCGAGCAACAGCCCCAGGCGCCATACCTGGCTGTCGCGCCAGTCGGGGCCCCAACGGCTCTCGCGCGACGCGGAGACCCGCACGGAAGCCGGTCGTGTCAGCGCGATGGCGATCAGCACGGCCGGCAGAGACCATAGGAGCAGTGTGAGCCGCCAGCTCCCGCCGGACAGCGGCATGACGACGGGCAGAGTCAGACCGGCACCGATGAACTCGCCCATGAGCATGCCGTTCATGTACACCGCTGATCCGAGGCCGACGAAACCCGGGCACCACAGGGGCAGTATGGCGGGCAGCGCCGGTTGCATGGCGGCGACGCCCAGGCCCAGGAGGACGGTCGCGGCGAAAAGGATCGCCGTCGGTGGCGCCAGTCCGCGGGCCGCGGAGCCCGCGGCGACCAGAAGGACAGCGATCACGAGCGTCCGCCGTGCGCCCAGGCGCGCTATGGCATAGGCGCCGGGAATGGCGCCGGCGGCGAGCATGAGCACGGGCAGCGTGGTCAGCGCGCCGATACCCGTCTGGCTAAGGCTCAGATCCCCCGCGATCGCGGGGGCCAGCGGCGGTGCGACGAGGATAGGCACTCGCAGGTAAAGGCCGGTGAACCAGAGCAGGACGAGAATGCCGGCGCGTTGTGCGAGCGTCGAGGGTGTGTCGTCGGTCATGGCGGGAGTCTACCAGCGAACGACGTGGTTGAGCCCTCGGGGTCTATCGGCGTTACGAGCTGCGCATTCGCCCGGCAATCTGAGAACCACTTCTCAACACCATTCCGTCGAACTTATACTTCTGCTCAGGGATTCCCTTGTTCAGGGAGAGATGGGGGCGCGGCGTCATCGAAGTCTGCCAGGATTGCGTTACGGACGACTCTCCCTCTCCGAGATCTACGGGTTTCCTGCCGACCCGTAATGAAGGAAGAAGTGGAGAGAGTGTATGAGCGATTCGATTTCCCCGCAGGCGTCCGAAGAGAACATCCTTCTGCTGGCACGGGCTCCCTGCCTCGTTTTCCTTCTGGTCGCGGCGGCCGATGGCAGCATCGACAAGAAGGAGATCAAGCGCTTCGCCAAGCTGCTCCGGCACAAGGACTACCGGGAGCTGGGCGCCGCGATTCAGCAGTCCGGCCTGTCCGTATTGCAACTGATGACCAGTGTCCGGCAGCAGACCGATGATCCGCTGGAAGAGCTGAAACGGGTTTCCGGGCTTCTCGATCGGCATCTGAAGCCCGGCGCGGCCGGCGCCTTCAAGGCAACGCTGCTGGCCTTCGCCAAGGCGATCGCGGAAGCTTCCGGGGGATTCCTGGGGCTTTTCGGCAGCAAGATCAGCAAGGAAGAAAAGGCCGCTCTGTACCTCATCGCCGACGCGCTCGGGCTGCTGAATGCCGCCGACACGGAGACTGCGCCGTCGGAAGCCGTGTTCGGCTCGCCTGTGGAGCTGGGCGACGATGTCTACCCGGTGCTCAAGTCGTCGGACTGGGCCAGCGGATCCCGGGGCGAGGTCATCATGCGTTCTGTGTATCTTACGGAAGAAGTCGAGCCGGACGAGCCGGTCGTCGCCTACGGCATCGACGTGCCCGAGACGGTCCGTTTCATCAATACCGACGAGCTGCCGGGCACCCTGAGCGTCGAGGACCTGCACGACAAGGCGATGGCCAACCTGGAGCGCCGTCTCACCAACGTCGACTGGGAGGAGCTCAGCCACGAAACAGGGATTGAAGAGCTGCCGGAGGTCCGGGGGTTCGTGCTCGCGGGAGACTATTACTGCAGCGAGGCTCTGCTTTCGGAGAGGCTGCTCAAGCAGGCACACGAGAAGCTGGGCGCCGCCATGATGATGGCCATCGCCCCGGTCAGGGGCCAGCTGTACGTGTGCCGCCTGCCGGCGGAAGAAGGGCCTTCGCCGGAGAGCCTGGTTTTCGCGCACTTCGCGCTGACCCGGTACTTCAATCCGCCCGATGCGCCGATCGCACCGAAGGCGTGGATCGTGCGCAATGGCAAGGTGGTCGGGCACGTCAATGGCATGGACGCGGTCGTGGAGAGTGCCCGCAAAGCGGCGGAGAAGGAGGTCGAGGACGAGGAGAGCAAGCTGCACCACATGGCGACGACGATTGTCACCGACGACGACCAGTTCCGGCTCCGGGTCACGGTGACCGCCTTCGATGTGGCGATCATGCTGAGGAATTTGCAGTATGCCCTTCGCGGGTATGTCCACTCGGCGGTTGAGCGGGAGGGTTTCAGTGGGCTCGTCGACGTCAACGTCCGGATCGAGGACGGCAGCTATACGCCCGATGACCGCACGGAGCTGTCAGGGTTGATGGACGACATGTTCGAGTTCCTCAACAACCAGTTCGCCAGCCACGGCCTTACCGGAACAGGCGACCAGCCCATTCGCCTTGCCTATCAGCTGGAGAACTGAGTGATTGCCAGAGCGTCACATGACGGGTCTTGACCGGATCAGCTACGAGAAATGGCAGGCACTGATCCGCCTGCCATTTCTCTCCCTGCTCGCCGTGTATCTCGACCAGCGTGGTCGAATGCATGCGCGGCAGGTGCAGGTCTACTGCGACCACCTGGGGGCCATCGTTGCCCGGGATCCCGGCTCGACCCTGGCGCAGATCGCCGATGATGCGCTCCGCGAGTCCGTCAATCAGTTCAAGGAGCTCCGGCCGGATGACGTCGATCACTTCATTGCCCGGTGCGCCATCGCTGTCGAAGCCGCGCGTACCGCCCTCGACCCGGCAAGCTTCGATGAGCTTTGCCGTCTGACCAAAGAGCTTGCTTCCGCTATCCGGACATCAGCTCCCTGGCATCTGCGGTTGCGCATGATCCGGTTCCGCCACCGCCAGTCCGCCGTCCCCTTCGGTCAGCAGCTACTGCGGGCGTTGGCCGTATAGCGTTGGCTGTTCCCGGGGCGCTTGATTCAGATACCGGATATTGGCGGCGCCGTATGTGGTGTCTGAATCTGTGGGGAACGGCCACCCACGCCGACCGGTCCGGCAACTGCCGTGGGGCACCCGCACCGCGATCTTGCCGCTTTTTCCTTTCCATTTCTCTCTTTGTGCCTTTTCGTTCTCCTTCGTGTCTTTGTGTCCACTCTTCTTCCAATCCCATTCCGATCTCCTTTATCGCGGCTATTCGGTGAGGCGTTCGTCGCGGCGTGGCGGTTCGCCTATTGATAGACCCGTGATCGCACGATATAAAGGCGGCAAGCAATTCCGGGGACGTCCCCGACCTCGGTTCCGCGGACCGTGAGTGCGCATGGCACTAGCGTCGGGACCGGGTCGGGGACGCGTCGTTTAAGCAAACCCCAATCGGGGGCACGGCCAGCAGGAGAGGCATGACCTCACAGGCGCGTTCCGCTCGTTCCGGTCCCGCTTTCGAGCTCAAGGGCCGTATGCTCACCCTCACCATCCTGCGTCTGATGGACTCGGACCTGGAGCGCTTCCTCACCGATCTGGAAGCCCGCATTGATGAGGCCCCGGCGTTCTTCGACGGCATGCCCGTGATTCTCGACCTGGCTGGAGTGGCGGATGCCGGCGTCGACGACGTCTGGCTTAGCGAGCTCGCCCATCATCTCTGGCAGCATGGTCTGGCGCCTGTCGCCGTCGCGGCCGGCGACAGCCGTATCGAGTCTTTCGCACAGGGGGCGGGGCTCGGCGTGATGCGCCAGGCGGGGAGCGCCGCCGCCCGCGATGTGGATACGACACCGACGCCGTCGAGTGAGCCCGCGAGATCGGCGGCGCGGGTGGTAACGCAACCGGTGCGCTCGGGGCAGCAGGTCTATGCCCGCGGCGGCGACCTGGTGGTGCTCGCGCCGGTCAGTCCGGGGGCCGAGGTGCTCGCGGACGGCAACGTGCATGTCTACGGCAATCTGCGTGGCAGGGCGCTCGCCGGCGTGCAGGGCGATGCCGGCGCGCGCATATTCTGTCAGCAATTGAATGCGGAGCTGATCGCGATCGCTGGTTGCTATCAGGTGAGTGAGCATTTCGACGAATCGGATCGAGGGGGTAGCGTTCAGGTTCGTCTCGACGGTGAAACGCTGAGCATCGAGCCGCTGGGCAGCGCCTGACGGGGTGGACGGGACGCCGCCACGCGTGGGGCGTCTAGGTAGCACGAATACAAGATTGGAGGATTCAGCGTGGCGAAAATCGTCGTCGTGACATCCGGCAAGGGGGGCGTGGGCAAGACCACCTCCAGTGCGGCGCTCAGTACCGGCCTCGCGCGCCATGGCCACAAGACGGTGGTGGTCGATTTCGATGTGGGCCTGCGTAATCTGGATCTCGTAATGGGCTGCGAGCGTCGCGTGGTCTATGACTTCGTCAACGTCATCAATGGCGAGGCGAATCTCAACCAGGCGTTGATCCGCGACAAGCGCGTGGATGATCTCTACATCCTTCCGGCCTCGCAGACCCGCGACAAGGAGGCGCTGACCGCCGACGGGGTCGAGCGGGTGCTCGGCGAGCTCTCCGAGCAGTTCGACTATATCGTCTGCGATTCGCCGGCGGGTATCGAGCGGGGAGCGCATCTGGCGATGTATTACGCGGACGATGCCATCGTGGTGACCAACCCGGAGGTTTCCTCCGTGCGTGACTCCGACCGCGTGCTCGGCCTGCTTGCGAGCAAGACCCGCCGGGCCGAGCAGGGCGGCGACCCGGTCAAGGAGCACCTGCTGATCACCCGTTATGCGCCGTCCCGCGTGGGCAAGGGCGAGATGCTGAGCGTGGAGGACGTGCGCGAAATCCTCGCCATCGACCTGCTTGGCGTGATTCCGGAGTCCACTGCCGTGCTCAACGCCTCGAACGCGGGTGTGCCCGTCATTCTCGAGGACCGCACCGACGCCGGGCAGGCCTACGAGGACGCAGTGGCCCGATTCCTCGGCGAGGATCGCGAGCATCGCTTTCTCGGCGAGAAGAAGGGCTTCCTTGGGCGACTCTTCGGGGGATAGGGCATGAGCTTCCTGGATTACTTCCGCTCGCAGAAGAGGAAGTCTGCCTCGGTTGCCAAGGAGCGGCTCCAGATCATCGTTGCCCGGGAGCGTTCGGGCCGCGATGGCCCGGATTACCTGCCGCGGCTTCAGGAAGAGCTGCTCGCGGTGATCCGCAAGTACGTGCAGGTCAGCGACGACGCCGTGCGCATGGAGGTGGAGCACGAGGGCAATTGCGATGTCCTCGAGCTCAACGTCACGCTCCCGGAGGACAGCCGACAGGCCACCGCCGGGCGGTGACCATGCCTCGGTGGGCAGCCCGCTTGGGGCACGGGGTCACCCGCCCGGGCGGGTGACGTCCACCTTGAGCTCCAGGCGCTGGCCCGGGCGCAGATAGTCGCCAGGCAGGTCGTTCCAGCGGCGTAGATCGGCTACCTGAACGTTGAACCGGCGGGCGATGCGATAGAGAGAGTCGCCGCGGCGCACGGTGTAGGAGACCGACTGAATGCGGTCGCGACCCGGGCCGCCGGAGACTGGCTCGGCGCCGCTGTGGCGGACGGTGAGCGTGTCCCCCGGGTGGAGCGTGGCGTTCTTTGACAGCCCGTTCCAGGCGGCGAGGGCGTCGACGTCCACGTCGTAGCGCTGGGCGATCGCCCAGAGGCTCTCGCCGGACTGAATGGTGTGCCGCCGGGCGCCGGCGTCGGAGGAATTGCGGGCCGCGATGGCCGAGGCGTCCGTGGGCCGGCCGGATACCGGCACGACCAGTTGTTCCCCCGTACGGATGAGATTGCCGTTCAGGTCGTTGACGTCGCGCAGCACGCTGACGCTGGTGTGGTACTGGTCGGCGATCTGCCCGAGGGTGTCGCCCTGCGCCACGCGGTGGCGCTGCCAGCGCATGCGCTCATTGGGGGCGGTGGCGGCGAGTCCTTCGCGGAAACGTGCAGTCCGGTCCGCGGGCAGAACCAACCGGTGCGGGCCCTGGGGCGGGGTCGCCCAGCGGTTGTAGCCGGGGTTGAGCTGGTACAGTCGCTCGGTGGTGATGCCCGCCAGGTCAGCGGCGAGGGCGAGATCGATCTGGCCGTCGACTTCCACCACGCGAATCGCGCGCTCGTCCGGGATGTCGGGCAGAGTGACACCGTTGACCGCCGGTGTGGCGACGATGTCGCGCAGCGCCAGCAGCCGGGGTACGTAGGCCTCGGTCTGGGCAGGAAGGTCCAGGTGCCAGAAGTCCGTGGGCTCACCGCGTCGGCGATTGCGCTCGACGGCACGCTGCACCGTACCCTCGCCGGCATTGTAAGCGGCGATCGCGAGCAGCCAGTCACCGTCGAAGAACTCGTGCAGATAGGCGAAATAATCGAGCGCCGCGTCCGTGGCGGCGACGAAGTCGCGCCGGCCGTCGTACCACCAGTCCTGGCGCAGGCCGAAGTGACGGCCGGTACCCGGTACGAACTGCCACAGCCCCGCCGCATGGCCGTTGGAATAGGCGAACGGCCGGTACGCGCTTTCGACGACGGGGATCAGGGCAAGCTCGGTGGGCAGGTCGCGGGCATCCAGTGCATTGACGATATAGCGCAGGAACGGCCGCGCCCGTTCGCCGACGCGTCCCAGGTAATCGGGGTTTTCGGTGTAGGTGGCTGCTTCCCGCTTGATCGCGGCCTTGTCCGCCTCGGGGAGTGCGAAGCCGTTGCGTACCCGATCCCATACGTTGTCCGGGGTATCGCCGTCTTCCGCCTTCGGGGGCGGAGCGGGCTTGGGTATCGCGGCGAATCCGCTGGGGGCGATGAGTTCGTCGGCGGTGGCGAGCATTGAGCCGGTGTGCTCATGCACCGGTGTGCCATCGGTGCCCGCGCTGCGTTGCGGGACGGCCGTACAGGCATTCAGCGCGATGCCCGCCGCCAGGTATAAAGCGATATTCGAGCGCAAGCCTCCCTCCTCGGCCTTGCTCAGTACCCGCGCGCTGCTGCCTAGAAGGAATCCTTCCAGGCGCGCACCGCGGCGAAGACGTCTACGGGGTCGGATAGCGTGCGCCCGGCATGCTGCTGCGCGTGCGCGCGGACCGAGGCGCTGTCGCTGCGCAGGAATGGGTTGGTCGCACGCTCCTCGGTGATGGTCGAGGGCAGGGTGATCAGGCCGTCCCTGCGCTGGGCGCGCACCCGCTCCAGGCGCTTGCGCAGATCGTCGTTGTCCGGTTCCGTCTCGATGGCGAAGGTCAGGTTCGCCTGGGTGTACTCGTGGCCGCAGTAGACACGCGTTTCCCCGGGCAATGCGGCGAAACGCTGCAACGTCGCGTACATCTGCGCCGGCGTGCCCTCGAACAGTCGCCCGCAGCCGCCGGCGAACAGCGTGTCGCCACAGAAGAGCATGCCGTCGCCGAAGTAGGCGATGTGGCCTGCGGTGTGGCCCGGGCAGTCGATGACGGCCAGCCGCAGGTCGAAGCCCTCTGGTTCCACCGTGTCGCCGTCTTCGAGGGCATGGGTGCGCCCCGGGATCCGCTCGTGGGCGGGTCCGTAGACGGGTACGTCACGCTCGCGGAGCAGGCTTCGCACGCCCCCGCAATGGTCGCCGTGGTGGTGGGTGACGAGAATGCCGGCAAGCTCCAGGCCGCGGGCGCGAAGCCCTTCGCTTACGGGCTTCGCGTCGCCGGGATCCACGACCAGCGCGCGGGTGTTCCCGGCGTCCGGGATGACCCAGATGTAGTTGTCCGAGAAAGCCCCGAGAGCGAACACGTCCTTCATAGCCGCCGAATGCTAACCGCTCACGCGGGAAACGTCCAAGTTGTTGTTCCGGTCACCGGTCGTGCGACGACTGCCGGGCCGGTACGTGCCGTGACGGAACCGGGCGGGCGCGTTATGCTCTAAAACTCACGCGGGCTCGCGTGATGGCACCGAGCACGCCGTTTCAGCGGGGGCCGGCCCGGGATGACGGGCCGGATCCGCCCGGCGCGGCGTCGGACAGGTACGGGCGGACGTCGTCCGACGGAGGCAGGCCGTGGCAAGCTCCATCCATCGCTGGTTCAATACGCCCCTCGGCCGGACCCTGATGGAAGTCGAGTGTCGGCTGCTCAGCCGCCGACTGGCGGCCGTCAATCACCGCAGCGTTCTTCAGGTCGGCGCATACGGCGCCGGCGAGCGGCCCGCCTTGTTCGGTGACGTGCGACAGTGGCTGGTGGACGACTGGCCCGGCGGTCCGGTGGACGTGGTCGCCGACCCGGCGGATATGCCGCTGACCAACGAGGCGGTGGATGCCGTGGTGCTCATTCATCAGCTGGAGTTTCATCCGTACCCGCACCAGGTGCTGCGCGAGGCCGAGCGCGTGCTTGCTCCCGAAGGCCGGCTTTTCGTGCTCGGTTTCAAGCCGTTGAGCTTCTGGGGCGTTCGCCGCATGCTCGCCGGTTTCCACGGAACCGACGCGCCGTGGAGCGGCCACTATTTCGGTCGGTTCCGACTGTATGACTGGTTGAAGCTGCTCGGCCTCGAAGTCCAGCGTCGCGAAGGGCTATTCTGTCGTCCGCCGGTGGACCGGCGTGCGCTGCTGAATATGCTCGCGCCGTTGGAGCGCCTGAGCGAACGCTATGCACGTGGTGCCGGCGGCGTGGCTCTCACTGTCGCGCACAAGCGTGTCGCGGGCATGACACCCCTGGCCGAACGCTGGCAGCCGCGCCTTCGCGTCGTCCACGGCGGGCTGGCGAGTGCCTCGCGCGTGGCTCAACGAAACAGCACCACGCGGCAATCGCGGACTACGGGAGACTGATCGTTGCATCGAGTGGAGATCTATACCGACGGGGCCTGCCGGGGTAATCCGGGCCCCGGCGGCTGGGGGGCGCTGCTGCGCTCCGGTGAGCACGAGCGCGAGCTCTGGGGCGGTGAGCCCCGGACGACGAACAACCGCATGGAGCTGACCGCGGCGATCCGGGCACTGGAATCTCTCACGCAGGCGTGCGAGGTGGATCTCACCACCGACTCGCAGTATGTGCGCAAGGGCGTGACCGAATGGATGCACAACTGGAAGCGCAACGGCTGGCGGACCAGTGCGCGCAAACCGGTGAAGAACGCGGACCTCTGGCAGCGGCTCGATGAGCTCGCCACACGGCACACCGTGCACTGGCACTGGGTGAGGGGGCATGCCGGCCACGCCGAAAACGAACGTGCCGATGCGCTTGCCAACCGCGGTATCGACGAGCTCGCGAGCGAGTTCGAGCGCGCCTGAGCATGCGCGGCAGCCGCAGCACTGGACGGACCATCGATTACGGAACCTGACCCCCCATGCGAGAGATCGTGCTGGATACCGAGACCACGGGTCTCGAGACCTCTGAAGGGCACCGCATCATCGAGATTGGCTGCTACGAGCTGAACTACCGCCGCCCCACCGGCCGGACGTTCCACTACTATGTCAATCCCGACCGCGAGGTGGATGCGGGAGCCGTCGAGGTGCACGGCATCACCAACGAATTCCTGGCGGACAAGCCGCGCTTCGGCGACATCGCCCAGGCGTTCCTGGAGTTCATCCGTGATGCCCGTCTGGTGATTCACAACGCGCCCTTCGACGTGGGGTTCCTGGACTACGAACTGGGCCTGCTCGGCGAGGCCTGGGGGCGCGTCGAAGACTATGCCACCGTGCTCGATACGCTGGCGATGGCGCGGGACATGCATCCGGGCCAGCGCAACACCCTGGATGCGCTGTGCAAGCGTTACGACATCGACAACGGCCACCGCGAGCTCCACGGGGCACTGCTGGACGCCCAGATTCTGGCGGACGTCTACCTGGCGATGACCGGCGGGCAAACGGCGCTGTCGCTTTCCGCGGAGGAGGGCGACAGCGGCGATGGCGGCGCCGTGGCGCGGGGTATCCGGCGACTGCCGGCCGAGCGCCCGCGGTTGCGCGTGATCGCCGCCGACGCGGGCGAGCAGGAACGCCACGACGCCTGGCTGGAACGTCTGGACAAGGCAGTGGACGGGGCCTGTGTGTGGCGCCGTCTCGGCAGTGGGGAGGCCAGCCAGTGACACACGAGCTGACCCCGCCGGTGGAGGCGGTCACTTTCGACCTGGACTACACGCTGTGGGATCTCGCCGGCGTCATCGAGCACGCCGAGGCCCGGGCTTACGAGGTGCTCGCCCGGGAGTTCCCACGGGTGGCCGAGCGCCTGTCCGCGGAGGACGTGCGGGCGCTGCGCGGTGAGGTCGCCGCCGAGCGGCCGGAGATCGTCCACGACGTCACCCACCTGCGCTGCGAAGCGTTCCGCCGAGCCGGCAGGGCCGGTGGCTATGCCGGGCAAGAGCTGGATACGCTCATCGAGCGCGTTTTTCACGCCTTTCTCGACGCCCGCCATGACGTGGTGCTGTTCGAGGACACGTTGCCGCTACTCGACTGGCTGCGCGGGCAGGGCGTGCGGGTGGGGGCCCTGACCAACGGTAATGCCGAGGTCCAACGTCTGGGGCTCGGCGGTTATTTCGACTTCGCTTTGTCGGCCGTGGACATCGGCGCGGCGAAGCCCTCCCATTTGGTATTCGAGGCCGCGCGTGGCCGCGCGGGCGTGTCCGCGGAGCGGATCGTGCATGTCGGTGACGATCCGCACAGCGATGTGGTGGGCGCGGCGGCGTTCGGCATGCAGGCAGTCTGGCTCAACCGCACCGACGAGGTTTGGCCCGAGGACGTGCCGCCGCGGCCGCGATGTGTGCAGGTTGCTACGCTGATGGAGTTGCAGGCGCATTTGGCCGAGCTACTCGAGTGATGACGCGCGTTGGCCGAGTGACAGATGCGAGCATCCCGCCGCCGAACACCGCTGAGGGCAGCACGGCGATCCGTCTTGGCGTGAGCGCCTGCCTGTTGGGACAGGCGGTACGTTTCGATGCCGGGCACAAGCATGATCGTTTCGTCGCCGACATCCTGAGCGATTACTTCGAGCTGCTGCCGGTGTGCCCCGAGGTCGCTATCGGGCTCGGCACCCCGCGTCCACCCATTCGGCTGGTTGGCGATCCCAGCGATCCCCATGCGGTGGGCACCCGGGATCCCGGCGTGGATGTCACCGACGCCCTGGCCGAATACGGGCACACCATGGCGCGTCGTCTGGAGGGCATCAGCGGTTACATCCTCAAGAGCAAGTCCCCGAGCTGTGGCATGGAGCGGGTCAAGGTCTACAGCGAGTCGGGCATGCCCGCCGGCCAAGGGACTGGCATCTATGCCGCCGAGATCATGCGCCATAACCCCCTGCTGCCGGTGGAGGAAGAAGGGCGGTTGAACGATCCGGTGCTGCGCGAGAATTTCATCGAGCGCGTCTATGCATACCGGCGGTGGCAGGAGCTGATGGCTGAGGGAGTTACCGCCGAATCGCTGGTGGGCTTTCACACCCGGCACAAGTTGATTCTCATGGCCCATGGCAAAGAGCACCTGCGTGAGCTCGGCCGTATGGTGGCACGTGCCGGTAGCGAGCCTATCGAGCGGCTTGCCGAGGCGTACGGCGCGCGTTTCATGGCTGCGTTGCGCCACAAGGCCACGCGCCGCCAGCACACCGACGTGTTGTTTCACGCCCTCGGCTACCTCAAGCGTCACCTCGACGCCGACGACAAGGCGGAGATGGTGGAGCTCATCCACGAATACCGTCAGGGGCGCGTGCCGTTGATCGTGCCGGTGACCCTGATGCGCCATCACTTCCGCCGTCACCCCGAGCCCTACATGGATCGCCAGCTCTACCTCACCTGGCAGCCCGCGGGATTGTCGTTGTGGAATCACATCTGAGGATCGCCAGCCCATGAGCGAGCGCCGCTTCGGCCTGATCGTCATCGGTGACGAATTGCTTTCCGGTAAACGCCGGGACAAGCATTTCCCCAGGGTCGTCGAGCTGCTCGACGCGCGCGGGCTGGAGCTGTCCTGGGTACGTTTCATCGGCGACGATGCCGAGTTGGTGGAACGGAATCTGCGGGAGAGCTTCGCCAGTGGCGACATCGTGTTCAGCTGCGGCGGCATAGGCGCGACCCCCGACGATCGTACCCGCGAATGCGCGGCGCGCGTGCTGGGCGTGCCGCTTACCCGCCATCCGGAAGGGATCGCCGAGCTGGAGGCGCGTTTCGGTGAACCGGTTGCGCAAGAGCGACGTCTGCGCCTGGTGGAGTTTCCGGAAGGCGCGGCCATCATTCCCAATCCGGTCAATCGCGTGCCCGGCTTCGCCATTCGTGAGCATTATTTCGTGCCCGGATTCCCCAACATGGCGTGGCCCATGATCGAGTGGGTCCTCGACCGTCATTATGCCTATCTGCACGCGCCGGGGCGGCACACGGAGCAGGCCATCCACGTTGACGGTGCCCGCGAGAGCGATGTCATTCCGCTGATGGAGCGCTTTGTCGCGGCCCACCCGGAGCTGCGTTTGTCCTGCCTGCCGAGCACCGATAGCGACCATTTTGCGCTGGAGCTCGGGATCCGCGGGCCCGCCGCGGCAGTGGAGGCCGGCATGGCCGAGATTCGTCGCGATGTGGATCGGCTCGGTTTCCGCTGGGAAGCGGTCAGCCTGATCCGGCGCGACGACTCGTGACCGACGCTCAATCGAGCGGAAGCACGGGGGTCGGCCCCGACGCCTCGAGCTCCCACCATGCACGCCATCGCGCCTCGCGCCGCTCCAGGATCAGGTAGTTCCGTTCGGCAGTGTAGATCCGCCGCTTCCCCGGAAGCGGGTGCAGGCGGATCGGGTGTTCGGGAAGTGGCGATTCGCCGAGCCGGGCGAGC
Source organism: Arhodomonas sp. AD133 (assembly GCF_051195215.1). Classification (NCBI taxonomy): domain Bacteria; kingdom Pseudomonadati; phylum Pseudomonadota; class Gammaproteobacteria; order Chromatiales; family Ectothiorhodospiraceae; genus Arhodomonas; species Arhodomonas sp. AD133. The sequence continues at coordinate 78,435 of NZ_JBNAZM010000013.1, forward strand.
GTGCTCAATGCTGTCGCGTACGCACCCGGCGGTGGTGGGTGTGCGATCCCGGAGGCCACCAGCTGGTGGATGGGGCCGCTGCGCGTGGTCATGGTGCCGCGGGTGGCGAGATGGATCTCCCCGGAAATCACCGTCACGGGCGTGTCCCCGCGCTCGTGGGTGGCAACGAGCGCATGCAGGAATTCCCGCCACTCGGTGCGATGGGCCCGGCTCTGCCATTGATCGCGGAGATCGTCCTCGTACTTCTGCGCGTGCGGAGTGAGCAGCATTACCGCCTCGACCCACGACAGGCGTGGCCCCAGCGCGGGTACGCTGGAGAGCACGAGCACGTGGCCCGCGTGCGTCGATTCGAGGGCGGCGCGCAGAGCGTTCCAGCCATCGGTGCCCATGACGCGGTTGGGTCGGCGTTCCGAGCGCAGATCCGGTGCCACCAGCGTGAGTCCCGGCAGCTGCAACGACCAGCTCAGGGTGGTGCCGCTGTCGTCGTGGCAGTATTCGGGGAGCGCCGCGTCCGTCGCCCCGAGCTGCAGCAGCAGGAAGTGCTCCCGCGCCACGTCGAATACGATGCGCCCGACCGGGCAGTCGAGCTGTGCTGCGGACAGCGATCCCCAGCCGTCGCAGATATCGTGGTCGTCCCACATGGCGAGTGACGGCACCCGGGCCAGCAGCCAGGCCACGGCGGGCTGGCTGTAGAGCTCCAGATAGCGTTCCAGCAGGTAGTCCCGCATCGCGGCCACCGCCGAGGGCGGCAGCGTCGTCGTTGCCGGGTCCTCGAGCTCGTTGCGGGCCCACGCACGCAGCGTGGGGTGTGTATCGAGCAACTCGTCGGCGTAGAGCTGATCGCCGCCATGGAGGAGCAGTTGAAACGGTCGCTCGCCATGCTGCTCGGCGAGCCGGCGCCATAATACGTTGCGCTCGGCGGTCTTGCGTTCGCGGTCGTCGTGTTCCTGGCCATTGCAGGTGACGTAGGCGATTCGCAGGTCGCCGTCGAATGCCGCGTTCACGGGGTAGTGGGTACCATCCAGCGTGTACCCGGCATCCGCCACGGCGGGCACCGTGAACGTGTAGCGAAGAAGCCGGTGGTCGCCCCGTTCCTGAAGGGTCTCCGCCGCAGCCGCGCCGCTATCGGTGGTCAGTGTCGGGGGCGTTTCCTCCCGCGGCCGCACGAGCACTACGGCGAGCCGCAACCGCGCGCCGTTCAGTCCCCGGGCGAAGAGGATGGGGCCAGTGCCCTGACCCTGCCACACGGTATCGCGGATCCGGGAGGCTTCGTCACTGGATTGCGGAGTGTCGTGGCGATGCGCGTGTGGGTCATGGCTCATGCCCTCGGCTCCCGGTTGGTTCTTCGATCATTCCCGGCGAGGGAGTCGTTGCCGGACATACTAACCCGGCAGTTGCTCTTGCCACATCTGAACGGATCCGTCACTGGCCTGATCGTCTCGGCAGGCCGTTTGCGGATATGCCGCCGGCAGGTCTGAGTAGCGCCGGACCACACGAATTGGGCGGGCCGCAGCCAGCGGATTGTATCGGTGGACTGCCAATCCGAGAGCTTCGATGACGCGTTCGAAGGGCGTACGGGGTCGAGCGCGCCGGAGGTGGCCGACATGGGCAAGGCGGTCCGAGTGGTGGAACGAGTGACGGCGGCTATGCTTTCGGCAGCGCCGGAGACCAACCATCGGTGCATGGTGCTCGGTACCGCGGGAGATGTGAGATGAGTGGCTGAATCACTGTCTGCATCGGTGTGTTGGTGCTCGCAGTCGTGGCGATCGCGTTCAACGCGAGGGACATCGCCCGAAACCTGCGTATCCGCTCCAAGTGAGGGCGTGGAGGGAGAAGAAATCGTGGCGATCACCCGGCTGGCGCGCAACCCGATGGCCACGTCCGAAGTCGCGGCCGGGGAAACCGTGCGGGTGCGTGGCCTCGTGCAGGGCGTGGGGTTTCGGCCCACGGTCTGGCGGCTTGCAACGGAGTGCGGGCTCGACGGCGAGGTCTGGAACGATGGCGACGGCGTGGTGATCCGTATCTGGGGCGAGTCCGGTGTTCGCCAGCGCTTGCTGGATCGGCTCATCCACGAGCCACCGCCGCTGGCGCGTATCGACGCGCTGGTGCGCGAAACCATCGGCGAGCCGCCACCGGCGCCCGGCTTTCACATCGTCGCCAGCCGCGGCGGGGGGGTGCGCACCGGCGTCGTCCCGGATGCCGCTACCTGTGCGGCGTGTCTTGCCGAGATACGTGATCCCGCCGACCGTCGCCACGGCTACGCATTCACCAACTGTACCCACTGCGGGCCGCGCCTGACCATCGTGCAGGCCATCCCTTATGACCGGGCCAACACCAGCATGGCCGCTTTTGCCATGTGCCCGCGTTGTCGCTCGGAATACGACGATCCCGGCGACCGGCGCTTTCACGCCCAACCCAATGCCTGCCCGGACTGCGGTCCGCGGCTGTGGCTGGAAACCGCAGGCGGGACGGCGGTCGCTGCGACCGACACCATGGCCGCCGTCCGCGGTTTGCTGGCCGACGGGGCCATCGTCGCCGTGAAGGGGCTCGGCGGTTTTCACCTCGCCGTTGATGCTCGCGATGAAACCGCCGTCGCTCGGCTGCGCGCGCGCAAGCGCCGCCATCACAAACCGTTCGCGCTGATGGCCCGCGATGTAGCGGTGATCCGCCGCTACTGCACGGTAAGCGAGACGGAAGTCGAGCTCCTGGCCAGCGCCGCCGCGCCGGTGGTGATCCTGGAGGCCGACGGCCCGGGCACGCTCGCCGCTGCCGTGGCGCCCGGACATCGCACCCTGGGGTTCATGTTCCCCTACGCCCCACTGCACCATCTGCTGCTGGCGGGCCTGGATCACCCGCTGGTGCTCACCAGCGCTAACCAGTCCGAGGAGCCCCAGTGCACGGACAATGATGAGGCCCGCAGCCGGCTTGCCGCGGTGGCCGACTACTGCCTGATGCACGACCGGCCGATCGCCAGCCGTGTGGACGACTCCGTGGCCCGGGTGATGGCCGGTGTGGCGCATCTCCTGCGCCGGGCCCGCGGCTATGCACCGGCCCCCATTGCCCTGCCGGCTGGCTTCGAGGCAGCGCCGCCCGTGCTCGCCATGGGCGGTGAGCTGAAGAATGCGTTCTGCCTGGTGCGCGACGGTGCGGCGATCGTCTCCCAGCACATGGGGGATCTGGCGAATGCTGCGACCTACGCGGACTATCGCCGCAACCTGGCACGCTACGCCGAGCTGTTCGATCATCGTCCGGCGTTCGTCGCCGTCGACCGTCACCCGGACTACCTCGCCGGCAAGCTCGGCAGCGACTACGCGGCCCGCGAGGGACTGCCGGTGACAACGGTGCAACACCACCACGCCCACCTAGCCGCGTGCATGGCCGACAACGGCGTACCCATCGGCGCTGGCCCGGTACTCGGCGTCGCTCTGGACGGCCTCGGCTACGGCGACGACGGCACGGTCTGGGGGGGCGAATGGCTGCTTGCCGACTACCGCGGGTACGTGCGCCTGGCCCGGTTCGCCCACGTGCCCCTGATCGGCGGCGAGCAGGCCGTCCGAGAGCCCTGGCGACTGGCCTACGCACACATCGTGGCCGCCCTCGGCTGGCCCGCGTTCCAGCGGGACTACAAGCGGCTCCCGTTGTGTGCGGCCCTGCGGGAGCGGCCGCTGGCAACGCTCGACGCCATGATCGCCCGGGGCCTGAACTGCCCGGTAACGAGCTCCTGCGGCCGACTGTTCGATGCCGTTGCCGCGGCCGTGGGTCTCTGCCGCGATAGTGCCGGCTACGAAGGACAGGCTGCCATCGAGCTGGAGGCGTCCATCGACGCCGAGACCTGGGCGGACACGGACGATGGCTATCCATTCGCTGTCAGTGACGTGGACGGGCTCACCGTGCTCGACGCGGCGCCGCTATGGTCGGTGTTGCTGGACGATCTCGCCCGCGGGACATCGCCGGCGGTGATCGCCGCGCGCTTTCACCGGGGGCTGGCCGCAGCCGTGGTTTCGCTCACCTTGGAGCTCAGGCGGTGTCCGGAGCTTCCGGACCGGGCGCCGGTCGCGCTGTCCGGCGGCGTTTTCCAGAACCGGCGCCTGTTCGAGGCCGTCGTCGACGAACTGGATGCGCAGGGTCTGCGCGTGCTCTTTCATCGTCAGGTGCCGGCCAACGACGGCGGGCTTTCCCTGGGCCAGGCGGCGGTTGCCGGCGCGCGCGCACTCATGCCAACGGCTGATGGGGTGTCGTCATGTGTCTAGGCATTCCGGGGCAGATCGTGGCGATCAGCGATGCGGACAATCTCCGCGGCATCGTCAGCGTCGCGGGGGTGCGCCGGGAGATCAACCTGCACTGCGTCGTCGACGACGACCATCCGGTGACGGACTGTCTCGGCACCTGGGTGCTGGTGCACGTGGGCTTCGCCATGAGCCGCATCGACGAGGACGAAGCTGCCCGCACGCTTGCCCTCCTCGCCGAGCTCGGCGAGATGCAGCAGGAGCTGGAGGCCATGGAGCACTCCGGGAGCCGGCAATGAGCGACGACAGGCTCGAATCCCTGTATCCATTCCTGCACGGCGGCCGCAAGGACGCCAGCCGGGAAGATGCCGCATTGCTGGAGTCCGTGCGGCAGAAGGCGGCTCACAGCGTCGAGGTCAAGCGCGGGTTCTTCGACGCCAACGGCCAGCGCGTGGTGGACGCCGCCCGCACTATTGCCGAGGTTTACCGCGGCGGCGGGCGACTGTTCGCCATGGGCAACGGCGGCTCGAGCTGCGATGCCGCCCACTTTGCCGTGGAGTTCCTTCATCCCATCACCGCCGGGCGTCCGGCACTCGCCGTGGTGAACCTGGTGGCCGACACGGCCATGATGACCGCCGTGGGCAACGACGTGGGCTTCGAGCACGTGTTCGTCCGCCAGCTCATCGCCCACGCCCGGGCGGGCGACGGCCTGGTGGGCTTCTCCACCAGCGGCAACTCGGCCAATCTCCTCGCGGCCTTCGCCCGCGCCCGGGAGATGGGGCTCGCGACCATAGGGTTCGCCGGCGGCGAGGGCGGGCGCATGGCGGTGAGTGATGACGTGCAGGTATGCCTCACCGTGGCCACTGACAGCATTCACCGCGTGCAGGAATGCCACGTCGCCACCTATCACATCATCTGGGATCTCGTGCACACACTGCTGGCCGACGATCGCGGTGAACTCGAGGTTCGCGGCGGGGGAGAGGGGTCATGAAGTACGTGGACGAGTTCCGCGATCCCGGCAAGGCCCGTGCGCTGCTGCGCGAAATCCGGGCGCTGGTCGCCGATATCCCGGTCTGCCGGCGTCGGCCCCTGCAGTTTATGGAGGTCTGCGGCGGGCATACCCACTCGATCTTCAAGTACGGCCTGGAGACCATGCTCCCCGAGGAGATCGAGTTCGTCCACGGCCCGGGATGTCCGGTCTGCGTGCTGCCCATGGGGCGGGTGGACGACTGCGTCGCGCTTGCCGAGCATCCCAGCGTCATCTTCACCACCTTCGGCGACGCCATGCGGGTGCCCGGCTCGAAGAAGAGCCTGTTGCAGGCGAAGGCCGACGGTGCGGACGTGCGCATGGTCTACTCGCCCATGGATGCGCTGGCCATCGCCCGTGCCAATCCGGATCGCGAGGTGGTGTTCTTCGGCCTCGGGTTCGAGACCACTATGCCCAGTACCGCCATGACCGTGCTCGAGGCCGAGCGCGAAGGCATCGGCAATTTCTCGCTGTTCTGCAACCACATCACCATCATCCCCACGATCAAGGCGATCCTGGACTCCCCGGCGCTCACCCTGGACGGTTTCCTGGGGCCTGGACACGTGAGTATGGTCATCGGCACCGCACCGTATGACTTCATTTGCCGCCACTACGGCAAACCGCTGGTGGTGGCCGGCTTCGAACCGCTGGATATCCTCCAGTCCGTGTGGATGGTACTCGGGCAGATCGCCGAAGGCCGCTGCGAGGTGGAGAACCAGTACCGCCGGGTGGTGCCCGAGGCCGGCAACGACCCGGCACTCGCCGCCGTGCACCGGGTCTTCGAGCTGCGCGAGTTCTTCGAGTGGCGCGGACTCGGCTCCATCGACCACTCCGGGGTGCGCATGCGCGAGGCCTACGCGGCGTTCGACGCCGAGCGCCGGTTCCCGGTACCCAACCTCAGGATCGCCGATCCCAAGTCCTGCCAGTGTGGCGAGGTGTTGAAGGGCGTGATCAAGCCCTCCCAGTGCAAGGTCTTCGGCAGCGCCTGTACCCCGGAGACGCCGTTGGGGGCGCTGATGGTCTCCTCCGAAGGCGCCTGTGCCGCCTACTACAACTACGGTGGGGTGCGGCTCGGAAAGCCGGACCGGCGGAATGACGGCGGTCGCCTGGCGCCTGCGGAGACACGGCAATGAGCGCCCGCCGGGACTCGCGACGCCCCGGTAGCGAATCATCCGCGGGCATGCGCCGGCGCACGGGGCGGGTGCGGGATACCCGCATCACGCTCTCCCATGGTAGCGGTGGCAAGGCGATGCGGGATCTCATCGACGATGTTTTCGTCGCTGAGTTCGACAATCCGCGTCTCGCCGGCCTCGACGATCAGGCCCGAGTGCCCCTGGCCGAGTTGGCCGGGCTGGGGGACCGGCTGGCGTTCACCACGGATTCCTACGTGGTGGATCCGCTGTTCTTCCCCGGCGCGGACATCGGCATGCTCGCGGTCAACGGCACGGTCAACGATCTGGCCGTAGGCGGTGCCCGGCCGCTGTTTCTCTCCTGCAGCGTGATCCTGGAGGAAGGTCTGGACGTGGACGTCCTGCGCCGGGTGGCTTCGTCGATGCAGGCAGCCGCTGCTGAAGCCGGCGTCGCGGTGGTGACCGGCGATACGAAGGTCGTGCCTCGTGGGTCGGCTGACAAGCTCTACATCAACACCGCCGGCATCGGCGTGATCCGTGAAGGCGTGAGGCTCGGCGCGGCATCCATTCGTGCCGGTGACGTCATCCTGGTCAACGGCGCGCTCGGCGATCATGGGGTGGCCGTGCTGAATGCCCGGGGGGACCTGGCGCTGGAGGCCGCCATCGAGAGCGACTGCCAGCCTCTCAACGGCCTGGTCGACGCGCTGCTGGCCGCCTGTCCGTCAGTACGCTGCCTGCGGGATGCGACCCGGGGCGGCGTCGCCAGCGTGCTCAATGAGTATGCCCTGGCGTCCGGGCTGTGCCTGCACCTCGACGAGACGGCACTGCCGATCCGGGAGGCGGTCAAGGGCGTATGCGAGATCCTCGGTCTCGATCCCCTCTATCTCGCCAACGAGGGCAGGCTCGTGGCCGTGGTGCCGCCCGACGAAGCCGACGCGGCGCTTGCCGCGTTGCGCGGGCACCCGGCGGGACGGGAGGCGGTCGCGGTGGGCACCGTCGAGGACACACCGGAAGGGACGGTCGTGATGAGTACTGTCTTTGGCGGCGATCGCATCGTCGACATGCTGGTCGGCGAGCAGCTGCCGCGGATCTGTTGACCGGTAAGCTGGCCGTGCATGAGCTCGCACTGACCGAAAGCATCATCGCCGCCTGCCGCGAACGCGCCGATGGCGCCCCAGTGCTGCGCGTCACCGTGGAGGTGGGGCGGCTCACCTGCGTGATGCCCGAGGCGTTGCGTTTGTGCTTCGAGGCCTGTAGCGCCGGCACCGAGTTGGAGGCGGCGACGCTCGAGATCGTCGCGACCCCGGGGCGGGCGCGCTGCCGGGACTGCGGCCGTGATGTGATGCTGGACCATGTTCTCGCCGCGTGTGCCTGCGGATCGGTGAATCTCACTGTGCCCCAGGGCGGTGACCGATTGTGCGTGCGGTCGATGGAGCTCGGCGAGAGCCTGATGGAGGAGTGAGGCACCATGTGTACCACCTGCGGCTGCTCCGGCGACGGCGAAGCCACCGTCAGCGACCCCGATACCGGCGAGCGCCGGCCGGTCACCGCCCATGACCGCTCCGGCGGGCATGGCCATCATCATACGCATCGCCATACCCACGACCACGGCGATGCGCATGCCCACGCCAATGTCACGACCGTGGCGATGGAGCAGGAGTTGCTCGCCCACAACGACCGGCTGGCAATGCGCAACCGCGGCTGGTTCGAGGGACGGGGCATCCTCGCGCTCAACCTGGTGAGCTCACCCGGTGCCGGCAAGACCACGCTCATCGAGCGCACCATCCGCGAGCTGGGGGACGAGTACTCCGTGAGCGTCATCGAAGGCGACCAGGAAACCGACTTCGACGCCGAGCGCATTCGGGCCACGGGCTGCCGGACGGTACAGATCAACACCGGGACCGGCTGCCACCTGGACGCCGACATGCTCGCGCGGGCGCTCGAGGATCTGGCTCCGCCCCTGGGCTCGGTGGTGCTGATCGAGAACGTGGGCAACCTGGTGTGCCCGGCGCTGTTCGATCTGGGGGAGCGGGCCAAGGTCGCGATCCTCTCGGTGACCGAAGGCGACGACAAACCACTCAAGTATCCGCACATGTTCCGGGCGGTCCGGCTCATGGTGGTCAACAAGACCGATCTGCTGGCACACGTGGACTTCGACGTCGCCCGCTGTGTAGGCTACGCCCGCCGAATCAATCCAATGATCGAGGTACTGGAGCTTTCCGCTCGCACCTGCGAGGGCATGGAGAGCTGGTATGACTGGCTGCGCGCGCAGCGCGCGGCGACGGCGTCCACTCACACGTCCACGTGAGTGCCGCCGTATTGGCGGATGGCTGCCCGCGCAATGCGCGGCGGGCATTCGTGCCATCTTGGAACCATCAAAGGGGCGGAGCCCCAAAAGGAGGTCACATGGACATTCGACGAGCAACTAGCCGAGCCGCCGCGCTCACCGTACTGGCCCTGTCCCCGGCGCTGGCGCTGGCGCATACCGGGGTCGGGGCCACCGGCGGCCTGGTACACGGGTTCATGCACCCCATCGGCGGGCTCGATCACATTCTGGCCATGCTAGGCGTCGGCCTGGTGGCCGCGAATCTCGGTGGCCGTGCGCTGTGGCTGGTGCCGGCGAGCTTCGTCGCCATGATGGCGGTGGGCGGCGGCCTGGGCGTGGCGGGCATGCCTCTGCCGTTCCTGGAAATCGGCATTGCGCTGTCGGTCGTGGTCCTGGGCGCGCTTATCGCGGCGCAGGTGGCGCTGCCGGTGGCCGCGGCCATGGCGGTGGTCGGCTTCTTCGCCGTCTTTCACGGCCACGCCCACGGCGCGGAAATGCCGGCAACCGCCTCCGGGCTGGCTTACGGCGCCGGTTTCATGGGCGCCACGGCGCTGCTGCACGCCGCCGGCATCGGCCTCGCCACGGGCGTAACCCGCATCGGCCAGGCCGTCGGCCGCAACAGCGTGCGCGTCGCCGGCGCGGCAATGAGCGTGGCGGGCATCGTCATTCTCGTCCAGGCGGTCTGAGTGCCCGGCGCCACGCGCCGACAGTGACTTGCGGCCGCAGGGGCGCTTTCGCCCCGGCGGCTGCCGTATCCCTTCCCGGCTTCTGCCAACGCGCGTTCGCACGCTTCGGTGTCGCGCATTGCTCGATCCCCCTTTCATCTCCCCGGGCGCCGCAACCGCGGCTCGTATTCCATTCGCCAGGCGCGCTCGCTGACGCCGTAGCTGCCCGACGTTCCGCTGATTGGCAGCGCGTGCCGCCCGGACTGCCACTGTAGCCGTGCACGGGTATCGGTCTATCGGTCGCGCTCGTTCTCCCGGCGACGTCTCGCCCTTCTCACTCCCCGATTTCGCCTTCTTCCGCCATCCAGACTGATCACGGAAAGCGTCCGGCGAGTCCCGGACGCTCACGACGACAGCGTGAGTTGACATCGGGAGGAGGAGCGCTTAATTTTCGTGGTGTGCAAGATATTACGTATATCGCAAAATTTTGCGAATGCGTGTCACCCAGGGCTTCCGGGTGAATCCGAACAACGATCCGAACCGCGCGTGCCGCCCGAGACGATCCGGCGGTGTCGCGCCAACCGATGAGGAGAGCCAGCCATGACCCGTATGCTTCGCGGCCTGACCGCATCCGCGCTGTTTGCGCTCGCCATGCCCGCGGTGGCTGCAGAAACGCCGCAGACGCCGTTTCACTGTGAGCCCGGCGAGACCTACTACATGAACGTCATGATGTCGGGCATCGAGTACTGGAAACCGGTGTTCGAGATGTTCCAGCAGGCCGCCGAGCAGATGGGCTGCGAGGCCAAGTTCACCGGCACGCCGGAGTACGATGTCAACCGTCAGCTCGCGACCTTCGAGCAGGTGCTGGCCCGGGACCCGGCGGGCATTTTCCTCCACCCCATGAACCCCGACCCGTTCATCGGCCCCATCGAGCGTGCCCGGAAGATGGGCGTACCGGTGGTCACCTTCGCTGCCGATTCGCCGCGCAGCGACCGTGTTTCGTACATCACCTCCAATAACACCCGCGAGGGCCGCATCGCCGCCGATACCGTCGCCGAGGCGCTGGATGGCGAGGGCAAGTACGCCGTGCTGGAGAACCCGGGCCAGGACAACCACGACCGCCGCACCGCGGCGTTCATCGAGCGGATGGAATCGGAGTATCCGGATATGGAGCTGGTCTCCCAGGCCGCCAGCAATCAGGACCCCAGCAAGGCCTACAACGCCGTGCTCACCATCGGACAAAGCCATCCGGATCTCGATGCGGTGTTCATGCCCGAGGCGACCTCGGCAATCGGCGCTGCCCAGGCAGCCAAGGAGCTCGGCAAGGACATCGTCATCATGAGTGTCGACATCAACGCCAAGGTGCTCGACATGATCAAGGCGGGCGAGATGCACGCCGCGATCAATCCCGACCAGGGGATGCAGGGCTACATGGGCTTCATGCTCACCTGGCTGGCGGCGCACCCCGAGCTCATCGACCCCATGAACGACTACCAGAGCAAGGGCTTCAACCCGATGCGCGTGCCCTACGTGGATAACGGGCTGAGCGTGGTCACCGCCGAGAACGCCGACGCCTTCTACTGGGACAAGTACGAGGCCGCGCGGGAAGGGGCGGAGCAGTAGCGTGCGTGGCGGCGGTGCAGCGACGCGCGCCGCCGCCCTGGTTCCATGCGGGTACGCGGGGTACGCCCATGCACACTGACATCGCCCTCGAATTACGGGGCATCAGCAAATCGTTCGGCGCCGTGCAGGCCCTCCGGGACGTGGATCTGGAGCTCCGTGCCGGCGAGATTCACGCGCTCGCCGGTGAGAACGGAGCCGGCAAGTCCACGCTCATGAAGGTGATCGACGGCATCGTCACGCCGGATGCCGGGGAGATTCGCCTCTTCGGCGAACCGACACGCATCACCAGCCCGGCGCGGGCCCAGGCGCTCGGTATCGGCCTGGTGCACCAGGAGATCGCGTTGTGCCCGGATGTCAGCGTCGCCGAGAATATTTCCATGGCGCTGACCAGCGCCGAGCGCGCGCCGCTGATGAATTTCCGCCGCTTGCGCGAGCGCGCCGAACGGATTCTCGAGCAGCTTCACCCGGTGCCCGTACGCGCCCGCGCCGGGGATCTGTCCATCTCCGACCAGCAGGTGGTGGAGATCGCCAAGGCGCTCACGCTCGACTGCCGGATACTGATCCTGGACGAGCCTACCGCGGCGCTCACCGACACCGAGACCGCGAACCTTTTCTCGATTCTGCGCGAGCTCCGGGCCCAGGGCATCGCAATCATCTACATCAGCCACCGCATGGCCGAGATTTTCGAGCTCTGCGATCGCGCGACCGTGCTGCGGGACGGGCAGTACGTCGGTACTTGCCGGATCGCCGACAGCTCCCCCGACGAGCTCGTGGCGAAGATGGTTGGCCGTGAGCTCGGCGATCTGTTCCCGCCCAAGTGTACCGACGTCCCCGGTGACACCCTTCTGGCGGTGGAAGGGCTGTCCGACGGTGGCATCGTCCATGACGTCAGCTTCACGCTTCGCGCCGGCGAGATCGTCGGCCTCGGTGGGCTCATCGGTTCCGGGCGTACGGAAACCGCGTGCAGCATTTGCGGCCTCGGCCCGCGTGTGTCGGGTAGCGTGCGTATCGCCGGCCGCGAGCTCCGCCCGGGGCGCTACAGCGACAGCATTCGGGCCGGCCTCGTGTATCTCTCCGAAGACCGCAAGGGGCAGGGCCTGTTTCTCGACATGCCAGTGGCCGCGAACGTCTCGGCGCTGGCGCCGGCGCAAGTGTCCACGCGCCTGGGCATGATCGACCGCCGACGCGAGCGCGCGCAGGCGGCACGCCTCGGGAAGCGGTTGCATCTCAAGACGGGCGCTCCGGATGACCCGGTCTCCGCGCTGAGCGGCGGCAACCAGCAGAAGGTCGCACTGGCGAAGCTACTGTCCGTGGATCCGTCGGTGGTGATCCTCGACGAGCCCACGCGCGGTGTCGATGTGGGTGCGAAGTCGGAGATCCACCACATGCTGCGCAACCTCGCCAACCGCGGCATGGGCGTGCTGGTGATTTCCTCCGAGCTGCCCGAGCTCATCGGTCTGTGCGACCGGGTGCTGGTGGTTCACGAGGGCACCATCGCCGGTGAAATGAGCGCGGAAGCGCTCAGCGAAGAACGAATCATGCGGCTCGCCTCCGGCCTGGGGATGCACGAGGCGGAGACCGCCGGGGAGGAGATGCAATGAGTGCGAACAACGTCATGAGTACCGCGGAAACCGGCAATCGAACCGTGGGTGCCGCGACGGCGCGAGCGCCGTCGTTCTTCCGTCAACTGGCGGGCATGCGCGAGGCCGGGCTCATCACGATCATCGTCGCGTTGTTCGTGATCATGAGCTTCGCCTCGCCTTATTTCCTGACACTGAGCAATATCAAGGCGATGCTGCTGTCGTTCTCGGTGGAGGGCATCGTCGTGGTGGGCATGACCATACTGCTCATCGTCGGCGGGCTCGATCTCTCCGTGGGCTCCGTGGTGTGTCTTGCCATGGTGGTCAGCGGCCAGCTTTTCCTGATGGGGCTCGATCCCTGGTTGGCGGCGCTCTGCGGTATCGGTTCGGCCTCGGCGATCGGCGCGGTCATGGGGTTCTTCGTCACCCGCGTGGGGCTGCACCATTTCATCGTCTCGCTGGCGTTCATGGTGATCGCCCGCGGCGCGGCGCTCGCCATCACCGAGGGCACACCGCTGTCGCTGTTCACACTACCGCCGGCGGTGAAGTTCGTCGGCCAGGGGTCGCTGTGGGGCGTCCCGTTCACGATCATCGTCTTCGTCGCGCTCGTGATCGCCTTCGACTACCTGCTGCGGCACGCGACGGCGTTCCGGAAGGTGTTCTACACCGGCAGCAACGAGCAGGCCGCCGCTTACTCGGGCATTCGCACCGATCGCGTCAAGTTCCTGGTCACGGTGCTGTGCTCGACGCTGGCGGGCGTGGCCGGCGTGATCTACATGGCCCGCCTCGGCTCGGCGCCGCCCACCTTCGGCGTGGGCATGGAGCTCGATGTCATCGCCGCCGCGGTGATCGGCGGGGCCAGCCTCAAGGGCGGGTCCGGCTCGGTGCTTGGCGCGGTGCTTGGCGTGGCGCTGCTGTCGGTGGTCACCAACTCGCTGGTGCTGCTCGACGTCTCCGTTTATTGGCAGGACATGATCAAGGGGCTGATCCTGCTCGCCGCCGTATCACTCGACCATTTCATGACCCGGCGGCGCGGATAGATAGAAGGAGTACCCGGATGGCAACGCCCAAGGATAGCAAGCGTTACGAGACCGAGCGACGCATCTACCGCACGCTGCAGATGCACTACCTGGAAGGCATGAAGCAGTCGGAGATCGCCCGGGTGACGGGCGACTCCGTCGCCACGGTGAGCCGTCTGATCAAGCAGGGCCACGAGCTGGGCATGGTCGAGATCAACATCCGCTCGCCCTTCGCGCCGACGCTCGACCTGGAGCGTGAGCTCATGGCGGCAGCCGGCCTGGATGAGGTGCTGGTGGTGCCCGCGGTATCCGACAACGAGGCGATCGTGCTGCAGAGCGTCGGCGAGGCGGCCGCGAACCTGCTCATGAGCCGCATCGGCAACGGCGCGACGATCTGCATCACCGGCGGCAAGGGCGTCACGGCGACCGTGGAGGGCATGGCCGGGGGGCATGACTTCGATGTCGAGGTGGTGCCCACCACCGGACTCGTTCAGGGCAAGCACTATACCGATGTGAACCACGTCGCCTCTGAGATGGCGCGCAAGCTCGGCGGTCGGGCGTACCAGATTCATGCGCCCATGTTCGCCGACACCGCCCAACAGCGCGACGTGCTGCTGGAGATGCGCTCGGTGCGTGACGTCTTCGACCGTGCGCGTCGGGCGAGCGTCGCCGTGGTGGGCATCGGCTCCATCGAATCCGATCAGTCGAGCTATTTCGACCTGCATCCCGACGGCATTGCCGACCGCGACCGGATCCTCGAGATGGGCGCGAAGGCGGAGCTGATCGCGCACCTGCTCGATGGCGACGGTGCGCTGTGCGATTACTCCATGAACGCGCACCTGGTGGCGCTGCGTCCCGACGAGCTCCACGACATTCCCTGCACCATCGGCGTGGCTTCCGGTGCCGCGAAGGTGGAGCCCATCCGTAGCGTGCTGCGCGGCGGGCACCTGCGTGCGCTGGTCACCGACGAGCGTACCGCCCGCGCCGTCCTCGATCTGCTGCGATCCTGCTAGCCCGCCGGCGCGTCCGCGAGCTCGACGCTTTTCGGTTGGCCTGCGGATGCCCGCCGGCGCGAGCCACACTCACGACAAAGGGCCGTCCCGACAATGATCAACAACAACCGCGACCAGCGCCTGCGGCGACTGCGGGCCAATCCGAACCCCGATGTGCTCGTCATCGGCGGTGGCATCAACGGCATTGGCGTGTTCCGGGAGCTCGCCCTGCAGGGCATCGACGTCGTGCTCCTGGAGCGTTCGGACTACTGTGCCGGCGCCAGCGGTGCCCCTTCGCGAATGATCCACGGCGGCCTGCGCTACATGGAAACCGGCGAGTTCCGCCTTGTGCGCGAGTCGCTCGCCGAGCGTAACCGCCTGCTGAAGAACGCGCCGCACTACGTGGCACCGTTGCCCACGACAGTGCCGATTTTCGAGTGGTTCTCGGGGATGGGCAACGCCCTGATGCGTCTCCTCGGCCGCAGCCAGCGCCCGAGCCGACGCGGCGCGCTGATCATCAAGACCGGTCTGGTGCTCTACGACCTGTTCACCCGGAAGAACCGGGTGATGCCGCGCCATCGCTTTCGCAGCCGCAGCGACAGCCTCGCGCGCTGGCCGGACCTGCACCCGGAGATTCGCTGCACCGCGACCTACTATGATGCCTCGATTACCTACCCGGAGCGCCTGGGCATCGAGATGATCGCCGACGCGGAGGCCGCCCACGACGGCGCGGTCGCCCTCAATTATGCCGGCGCCGCCTCAGTGGAGGGGGATGGTGTGGTGCTCGAGGATCACCTCGGCGACCAGCGCCTGACGCTGCACCCGAAAGTCGTCATCAATGCGACCGGTGCCTGGATCGATCTCACCAACCGCAGTCTCACACCCACAGCGCAGGGCCGTCAGGCGATGATCGGAGGCACCAAGGGCTCGCACCTGGTGGTCGCCAACGATCGCCTGCGCCGGGCGCTCGATGGTCACATGGTCTACTACGAGAATCACGAAGGACGGGTGTGCATCCTCTTTCCGTACTTCGATCACGTGCTCGTGGGCTCCACCGATCTCAAGGTCGAAACCCCCGAGGGCGTGTGCTGCGACGATGCCGAGCGCGATTACATCCTGCGCTCGCTGCGCTATGTCTTCCCTGACATCGAGATCCGTCCGGAAGAGATTCTGTACACGTTCAGCGGCGTGCGTCCCCTCGCCAACAAGGACGCCGCTACCACCGGCCAGCTCTCCCGCGACCACGAATGCCGCGAAGTGTCCGCGAAATACGGCTTGCCGTTCCCGCTGCTGTGCATGATCGGCGGCAAGTGGACGACTTTCCGTTCCTTTGGCGAGCAGGTCGCCGACCGGGTGCTCGATTACCTGGGGCGGCCGCGTCGCTGCCACACGCGTGATCGTGCCATTGGCGGCGGCGCTGCGTTTCCCGAATCACGAGCGGCACGGACGGAGTGGGCGCGAGAGCTGGCTGATGCCAGCGGGCTGGATGTCGCGCACGCGCAAAGGCTAACGGATCGGTACGGCTCCCGCGCCGTGGCACTGGCGCGCTATATGGCGGAAGGCAGCGACAGCCCGCTGGCGGCTGCGCCCGCCTATACCCGGCGCGAGATGCGCTGGCTGATCGAGCACGAGCAGGCCGAAACCCTGGACGACCTCGTCGCCCGCCGGACCTGCCTGGCCATCAACGGCGATGTCTCCATGGATGTGCTCGTCGAGCTCGCCGGCATCCTCGGTGAGTGCCGCGGGTGGTCCGCCGAGCAGCGCCGTTGGGCCGTCGACGCCTGTGTGGAGAAGCTCTGGCGGCTGAACCGGGTTTCGACGGCCACGCTTCGCAATCGCAACAAAGCAGAGGAAAGCGACAATGTTCAATACGCATAAGGTGCGGCTCAACCGCCTGTTCAGGAACGACCGCTGTCTCGACGTCGCCATCGACCACGGCACCTTCAACGAGCCCACCATGCTCTCCGGTCTCGAGGACATGGCCGGGGTCACGAAGACGCTGATCACCGCCGGGCCGGACGCCATCCAGATGAACTACGGCCAGGCCGATCTGCTTCAGAACGAGCCCGGCCCGGTGAAGCCGGCGCTGGTGATGCGGGTGGACACGGGCAACGTCTACAACAAGGTGTCCCACCGCACCATGTGGTCGGTGTTGCAGAACGCCCGTGACCCGGTGCTGCCGGCCGTGCAGATGGATGCGGCATGCGTCGTCGTGAACCTGCTCATGCTCCCGGGCGAGCCCGAGCTGTTCCAGCAGTGCGTCGAGAATATCTCGCGCCTTCGCGAGGACTGCGAGCACTACGGCATGCCGTTGATGATCGAGCCCCTCGCCATGGCCCCCAACAGCGAGAAGGGCGGCTACATGGTCGACGGTGACATCGACAAGATCGTGCCGCTGGTGCGCTTCGCCCGGGAGCTCGGCGCCGACGTCATCAAGGCCGACCCGCCGGACCATGCCGAAGCGTTCCACCGCGTCGCCGAGGCCGCGCGCTGCCCGGTGCTCGTGCGTGGCGGCGGCCGCGAGGACTTGCTCACCGTGCTGCGCAAGTCGCAAACCCTGCTCGAACAGGGGGCCATGGGGCTGGTCTACGGTCGCAATGTCTACCAGCACGACAATCCCCGCAGAATCGTGACGGCACTTTCGGCGATGATTCACGACGGCGTCTCCGCCGAGCAGGCCTGGGACGCCTACCAGCGCAGCGACGACTGACATACTAATCCGATCACAGGTCATGCCACGTGTCAGGGCGCTCGTGCGGCTCGGCTGCAAGGCGCGCGAGCGAAAGCGTGGCGAGGCTCACGTCGAGTGAGCGCAACGCTGCAGCAATGGAGGAGAGCTATGGGGTATCTGATCGGGCTGGACGTGGGTAACACCATGGTCAAGGCCGCCCTTTTCGACGAGCTCGGCCGCCAGCTCGCCGTGCAGACCAGTCACGGCAGCACGCACCAGCCGCGTCCGGGGCACGTGGAGCGCAGCCTGGACGAGCTCTGGAACGGTGCCGCCGGTGCGATCGGCGCCTGCATCGACAAGGCAGGGGTCGATCCATCCCATGTCCGCGCGGTGGGCTGCACCGGCCATGGCAACGGTCTGTACCTCGTCGACCGCGAGGGCGCACCGTTGCTGGGCGTCCAGTCCATCGATACCCGTGCGATCGCCACGGCCGGGCGTCTGAACGCCGAAGGCCGGGGCGAGCGTCTGCGCCGGTTGAACCTACAGACACCGTGGCCCGCCCAGAGCCCCACGCTCCTCGCCTGGATCCGCGAGCACGACCCCGAGACGTTCGCGCGTGTCGGCACGGTGTTGCTGTGCAAGGATTTCGCCACGTACTGCCTGACCGGCCGGTTGGGTTCGGATTACTCCGACATGAGTGGTGCAGGCTTTCTCAATGTCACCGAACGCCGTTACGACGAGGCGATTCTGGCGGAGTACGGGCTGGCGGATTGCCAGGCATTGCTGCCCGCGCTCGCGGAGCCCAGCGACATTGTCGGTCACGTCACCGCCGAGGCTGCGGCGCGCACCGGGCTGAGGGAGGGAACGCCGGTGGTCGCCGGCTTGTTCGACGTGGTCGCCAGCGCGTTGGGATCCGGCACCGCCAGAGTGGGCGAGGCGAGCGTGGTCGCCGGGACCTGGAGCATCAACCAGGCCATTCTCGACCACCCCATCGCCGACGACCCGCCGTTCATGAGCTCGGCCTACGAGCCGCAGCGCTGCATGGCTATTGAATGCAGCGCCACTTCCGCGGGCAATCTGGAATGGTTCGCCGGCCAGTTCCTCGCCGGCGAGAGCGCGGCCATGGGGGAGAGCTCGCCTTTCGAGCTCTGGAACCGTCTGGTCGCAGACGTAACGCCCGCCCGCGACCTGCCCATCTATCACCCCTTCCTCTACGGCTCATCCACGCAGAGCGATGCCCGTGCCGGCCTCTATGGAATCACCGGCGCCCACGGGCGTGAGCACATCCTCTACGCGCTCTACGAGGGGGTGGCCTTCGAGCACCGCCGCCACATCGAGCGCCTTCGCGAGGCCGGCGGCGTGTTTCACCGCGTGCGCCTGTGCGGTGGCGGATCGCGCAGCCCGGTGCTCAGCCAGTTGCTCTGCGACGTGCTGGAGGTCCCCATCGAAGTGGCGAGCGCCGAGGAGGCGGGCGCGCTCGGTGCCGCCATGGCGGCGGGCGTGGGTGTGGGGCTGTTCGGCAGTCTGGGCGACGCCGCCGAACGCATGACCTGCGTCGAGCGCCACTACGAACCCCAGGAGCATTACCGCGACACGTTGCATGACCGCTACCGCCGCTACCTCGCCCTCTGTCAGGTCATGGCGGAGGCATGGCGGGAGATGAGTCGCGTGCAGTGACTGAGTCGCGCCGTGTCGGTTAGTCCCGGGTGGCGGACGGGCTGAACTCTGCTACGTGGACAACGAAGGGAGCCGACTCCGTGGCGGATCCACAGCCTCGTTACCCGCTGGACCGTCTGAATCTGCAGCACCCGCCGCAACAGACTGCGGTGCTTCTGATCAGCCACCGGTGCTGTCTCGCTTTCTGCCAGGTCATGGCCCGCTTCGGACGCGCCGAAGCCGCTGCGGCAGGGCTGGGCATTGCCGTCGGTGCGCGCCTGGCCGGTGCCGGAGAGGATCCACCGCGCTGCTGCTGGCACCAGGGCACCTGTCAAAAGGTTAGTGGGGCCATTTCGCAACCAGTGATAGCCCCGAATCCGGTAGTGCGGAGGTTGCAGCGGTCGAATTGGAGCCGGCGCCCAGCCGGGATCGAGCGCAGCCATTAACTAACACGGATCAGGTAGTCGGGGAGCTCGGGTTCCGGGAACACGGCGAGGGCCTTGAGGCGTTGACGTGTTCTCTCTGCGGCGGCTTCGAGGTGTGCTTCCAGACTCGCTGCGGCCGCTGTCACCGCATTGCGCAGAAGATGCTCAATGACCAGCACATGCTCAGCCAGTGCCGGGCTCTCCCTGGCACGCCCTACGACGGTAAAGAAGACGTGGTTGACGACAAGCGGCAGCTGGCTATGGCGGATGATGGCACGCAATCGCTCGTTGTCGTGGAAGCCCAGGCACCTCTCGTGGAGGTCACGCTCGATCTCGCGAAGCAGCGATATCGGCGGTGCGGCCTCGTCGTCCATTGCTTGCTCCAGGCGAGCACGCATCGCGACGAGCTCATCGTGAGGAAGGTGTGGAGCCGACCCTTTTAGGGCTACAGGCTCAAGCAGCTGCCTGATCTCGTAGTCTTCGCGCATGGCGCGTGCCGTGAGTGGACCGACCACCCAGTGCCCGCTCGCGTCCTTGCCGACAATTCTGCGGTCTTTTAGCCGCATCAACACCTCGCGGGCAACGGTGCGGCTGACCTCATAGTGGTTGGCGAGCTCGACGGCCTGGACCCTGAACTGCCCAAAGGCCATCGCGGTGGCAAGCACCTGCTGAACCTCGTCCTGAATGCGGTCGGCCAGCGCTGGCGAATCGCCGGCCAGCTGCGTATTGGTCTCGAGCCCGAGTGTTCTGGCATCAAGACGGCGGCGGATCGGCTCGATAGACGAGTGGGACCCGATGAGGTACCCCCGCCCTTCGAAGCGATGGAGCAGGCCCTCGTCGTGTAGCTCCGCTAGCGCTCGGCGCACAGGCGCGCGGCTCGTGCCGAAGATCTCGGCGATCGGTTTCTCGATGATCACAAGCCCCTCTGGTACGCGACCACCGCGAATCGACACGCCGAGGGCGTCGCGGATCACCTTGTAGCGGGGTGTGCCCGACTCATGCCGTGAGCCCACTGTCGGTCTCCATTCCTCCGGGCGCGCGCCCCGCTGTCCGTGGGGTCGGCCCAGTTATGACTTCCGTTGGATTATATCCATTTATCAGCAATTACAAAAACACACCTTGCATACGCTAGTCATTTTTGTATGCTTGCCTACGATGGCTGGCCACATGGGCCACCTTCGGAGGAGACCCCGGATGCGTGAAGCCACTGCAATCAGTACTGACCCACCGCCCCCTGGGCACCGCCGAGGCGTGCTCGAGGCGCTCGCAGCGCGGTTGCGGGCGGGCGAGGTGACACCCGAGGTGCTGCTGGAGCGCGCGGTAGAGCGCGCCGGAGCACCTGAGCTCGATGCGGTGTACCTCGCTATCCCGGTGGAGCGTGCGCGCCGAGAGGCCGCCCGAAGCGGTGCGCGTCACAGGCGTGGGCGCTCGCGCGGGTTGCTCGACGGGATCCCGGTGGCCTGGAAGGATGTCTTTGACGTGGGCGGCACGCCGACGACGGCAGGCTCGGCATCACGCAAGCGCGCAGCGCCGGCCACCGAAGATGCCGAAGCGGTTCAGCGGCTTGGCATTGCTGGCATGGTCTGCGTTGGCAAGACGAATCTCTCGGAGTTCGCTTTCAGCGGGCTCGGCATCAACCCGCACTTCGGTACTCCAGCCAATCCGTGGGCCGGGAACGAGGCGCTCGTGCCCGGTGGCTCCTCTTCGGGATCCGCTGTCGCCGTGTCCGCCGGGAGCGTGCCTGTCGCTATCGGAACGGATACTTCGGGTTCCGTGCGTGTGCCGGCGGCGTTCAATGCACTGGTGGGATTCAAGCCGAGTGCCGGGCGCTATCCGCAGGGCGGCGTCTATCCGCTTTCCCGGACACTGGATCGGGTCGGGGTGCTGGCGCCGATGGTCCGCGATTGTGTCATCGTCGACCAGGCCCTGCGCGGTCGCTTGCCCCTGTCGCCCCATGCCCCATCGGTCGAGGGTGTTGAGGTGGTGGTGCCGACGAATGTTCTTTCCTGGGGTACCGACGCCCCGGTGATGGAGGGATTCGACAACACCGTGGAGGCGCTCAGGGCTCGGGGAGTTCGCGTCATTCGACGCCCCCTGCGTGGGCTCGAGCAAGCCTACGACGTCATTGCCGCACACGGCACGATCACCGCCGCGGAGGCCTACGTCCTCCACCGCGATCTCCTCGGGCGGGCTACTGAATCCAGTATCGATCCGCTGGTGGCGCGACGCCTGAAAGAGGGGGGCGCGCAGACAGGTAGTGATCTGGTCGCGATACAGCGCGTGCGTGAGCAGGCGTCGCGGACCCTCGCACACGAGCTCGGGGGCGCACTGGTGCTCTTTCCCACCGTCGGCTGCCTGCCGCCGTCGATGAACGCTTTGGCGAGCGATCCGGAGCGGGCCCATAACACGAACGCTAGGGTGCTGCGAAACTGCATGGTTGGCAGCCTCCTTGACCTCCCCGGCGTTGCCTTGCCCTGTGGCCTCGATGCCCGCCACGGCCTCCCCATCAGTTGCCTGCTCTCCGCCCCGGCCGGCCAGGACGTGCGTGTGCTTGCCAGCGCGCTAGGTCTGGAGGCGGCCATCGCGGAGGCGGGTCTCTGGCGTACTTCGCTGAGCCGGTACTTTCCTCAGGAGCTCGAAAAATGACTAAGCGTATTCTCTGTGCATATGGTGTAGATTTCGATGCCGTCGCCGGTTGGCTCGGGACTTACGGGGGCGAGGACTCACCGTGCGACATCTCGCGGGGGCTGTTCGCCGGTGAGGTGGGAGCGCCCCGGCTCCTGAACCTGTTCGCGCGTTACGGCATCAAGGCGAGCTGGTTCATCCCCGGTCACTCCATCGAGACCTTTCCCGAGCAGGTCGAGGCTATCGTCGCCGCGGGCCACGAGATCGGCCTCCATGGCTACAGCCACGAGAACCCGCTGGAGATGACGCGTGATCAGGAAGCGGCCGTGCTCGACCGGTGTATCGAGCTCGTGAAGCAGTTCTCGGGCAAACGCCCGCGGGGCCACGTCGCGCCCTGGTGGGAGTTCAGCAATGCCACCGCCGATCTGCTCATCGAGCGCGGCATTCGCTACGACCACAGCATGATGCACCACGACTTCCAGCCTTATTACCTGCGCACCGGCGATCGCTGGACGAAAATCGACTATAGCCAGCCGGCCGAGACCTGGATGCGTCCGCTGGTGCGTGGCAAGCGAACCGAGCTCATCGAGATCCCCGCCAATTGGTACCTGGATGACGAGGTGCCAATGATGTTCGTGAAGGCCCAGGCGAATAGCCACGGCTTCATCAGTCCCCGGCAAATTGAGGAGCTCTGGCGCGAGCAGTTCGACTGGGTGTACCGGGAGTGCGACTACGCCGTGTTCCCGATGACCCTCCACCCCGATGTCTCTGGGAGGCCTCAGGTTCTGCTTATGCAGGAGCGGCTCATCCAGCACATGCTGAGTCACCCCGGAGTCGAGTTTTGCACGTTCGAGGACATCGCGGATGAATTTGCCACCCGCTGCCCCAGCGTTGACAGCGCGTTCCCGGCCCGGGTGGCGGGCGCGACCGCTGGCTCCCGTCGCCCGGTCCGGAGCATGGAGCAGTGAGCGCCATGGGCGAGGGGGGACAGATGGAGGGGCGCACTCGAGCGCCGGCCGTTCACGCAGGCCCGGTGCGGCTCAGGGTGCTCGGGACTTCGGTCAGCCTTCTGGAGCCGATTCGGGCGCGTGCGGCCGCTGATCTGGGGATCGAGCTCGAGTACGTCATTCACGACGGCACCACGTCGCAACGAATCGCCGCGCTCGAACCGGAGGCATTCGATGTCTACGACCAGTGGTTTCACAACGTCGATCTCATCTGGCCGACGCGCTCGATACAGCCCATCGACCTCGCGCGTATCGCCCGATGGGACGAAATCAACGCCCTGCCAAAGCGCGGACGCCTCTCGGAGGAACTCCCGCGGGCAACCGGCGGCAACCCGGCGGATCGTCTCTACGTGCAACACGACGGCGAGCTCGGCGCTTACGAGACCGGGCGGATCAGCATGTTGCCGACGGTTCACAATGCCGACTCCTTTGCCCACTTGCTGCCCCGTGACCAGCTAGAGCCGCTGAGCTGGGCTGCCCTGCTGGACGAGGCGAACGCAGGCGCGGTCGCGTTGCAGAGCGACCCCGCAATCGGTGCCCTGGACGCTGTGCTGGCCGTGCAGGCGGCGGGGCTATGCGACTTCGAGGATCCGGGCAACCTCAGCGTCGAAGAGATCGACGAGCTCGTCGAGACGCTGATCCGCTTCAAGCGCGCCGGGCATTTCCACCGCTTTTGGGCTACCGAGGCCGAGGCTGCCGAGCTTCTCACCAGTGGCGCGGCCAATATCGCGAGCATGTGGTGGCAGGGCTTCGTGCGTCTGCGCCGCAGTGGGGTGCCGGTGGGAATGGCCACACCCCGCGAGGGCTACCGCGGCTGGTACGGCGGTCTCTCGCTGTCGCGATGCCTCGAGGGGCGCCAGCTCGACGCCGCCTACGAGTACCTCAACTGGTGGCTCTCCGGATACCCGGGTGCAGTCATGACCCGTAACGGTGCCTATATGTCGAATCCGGCGTCCGTTCGCCAGTACCTCTCCGAGGCGGAGTGGCACTACTGGTACGAGGGCAAACCCGCCGGTGAAGACCTCTTTGATCCCTATGGAGAGCGGATCGTGCGCGAAGGGGAGATGCACGAGGGGGGCGGGTACGAGGCTCGCATGAGCCGCGTGATCGTCTGGGATTCGGTAATGGATGAGCACAACTACCTCGTCCGCCGCTGGGCGGATCTGTTGAAGAGCTGAACGCACTACATGCTCGACGCAAGAGGAGGAGCGGACATGTTTTCAACCGACAGCAGCAAAGACCAACACAGCGGCGGTGTCAGCCGCCGGCGCTTCCTGCAGTGGAGTGCCGCGGCGGGGGCCGCGGCCATGTTGCCCTTCGGGATGGCTCGTGCTCGCAACGAGCTGACCATGCTCTCCTGGTATGGCCATGCAGAACCCGAGGTCATCGGCGCCTTCGAGGAGAAGTACAACGTCAAGGTCCGGGCGAAATACTACGTCGGTGGCGATCAAATGCTCGCTCTTCTCGCGCAGTCCCCGCCCGGCACTTACGACGTCATCCTGAGCGATGCGGAGTTCGTCGAGCAGCTTCGGATCGCCAACTATGTCGAGCGTCTGGACCCCTCGGACTACCCCTTCGACGACTATTTCGCCGAATTCCAGGAGTACCCCGCGCACTGGCATGAAGGGGATCTTTACTCGGTGATGCTGCGCTTCGGCTATCTTGGCCTGTCCTATAACCGGGATGTGTTGAGTGCAAGTGAGGCGAGCAGCTACGCGGCGATGTGGGCGGACAAGCTCAGGGGCCGTCTGGGGCACTTCGACTGGTATCTCCCCAACTACGGCTGCATCAGCCTCTACGAGGGTAACCCGGCACCCTTCGATATCGACCAGCCCACCTGGGAGGCGGTCGCGGCGCGCACCCGAACACTGAAACCGCAGGTGGCCGGTTACTTCGACTACGGCGGCGTACTCGGCTCTCTTCGGTCCGGGCAGGTGGCTGCCGTACCCGGCATAGGTGACTGGATCACCGGGGTCCTCCAGCGCGACGGTGCCAACGTTGATACCGCCATCCCCGAAGAGGGCGGTCTGCAGTGGACGGAGTCGCTGTCCATTGCGCGCAACGCTTCCAATCCGGAGCTCGCCAAGCAGTTTATCCAGTACATGACGTCCCCCGAGGGGCAGGTGCGCACGGCCACCATGAAGGCCTACCCAGCGCTATTGCCCACGCGAAGCGGGTGGGAGGCGCTCAATCGCGTCAATCCCGACGAGGCCAAGCGTCAGGGCATGGTCTTCGGCGCG
The DNA here is from genome assembly GCF_051195215.1 of Arhodomonas sp. AD133. Classification (NCBI taxonomy): domain Bacteria; kingdom Pseudomonadati; phylum Pseudomonadota; class Gammaproteobacteria; order Chromatiales; family Ectothiorhodospiraceae; genus Arhodomonas; species Arhodomonas sp. AD133. Next base: position 103,647 of record NZ_JBNAZM010000013.1, read on the forward strand.
CGCAATGCGCTCACGCTGCTGCGGGAGGGGCGGATCACACCTCGGCGTTTGCCCGTGCAGCAGTCCATCGAGACCTGGAACGAAGCCTGGTCTTCTTACAAGAACCTCTGAGGGCTAACGCGCTGCAGCCCCGTTGAACACGGCGGGGCGCAGACCCTGGTGGGTGGAGTCGAAAATGAACTTGTCAATTGATAGCGCCCACGCGGCTCTCGCGCCGGCGCATCGTCAGGGTCGACATGACTGGCGCAAGCGTGCCAGCAATACGGCCTATCGGGCGCTCTGGTCGTTACCGCCGTTGGTCTGGCAGACGCTGTTCTTCGTTCTGCCGCTTGTCTTTCTGTTGGTGCTGACCTTCTGGGTGGTCCACAACTACCGTCTGCAGCCGGATTTCAGCATCAGCAACTGGTTCAAGGTCTACGGAACGCCGCACTTCTGGGACACCTATGGCCGAACCCTCGGGCTGGCGCTCAGCTCTTCGGTCGTGACAACCCTCGTGGCATTTCCCTGCGCCTATGCGCTGGCCTTTCGCGCCTCCCCGGCGGTAAGGCGGCTGGGGGTGCTGCTGCTCGTTACTCCCTTTTTCACCAGCTACCTGGTTCGTATCTACTCGTGGATGGCGATCCTCTCCGATCAGGGTGTGCTGAACGCCGCACTCGAGAGCATCGGCATCAGCCCGGTCACCGTGTTGAACACGGGTGCCGGCACGCTTGTGGGGTATCTCACCCTGTGCCTGCCCCTCGCCGTGCTCATTCAGCTGATGAGTCTCGGCAACGTGGATCGCACTCTGGTCGAAGCCGCGCACAACCTTCGCTGTCCGCCCTGGCGAACAGTGTTCTCAGTCGTTATTCCCGCCGCGCGTGTAGGGATCATCGTGGCGGCCGTCTTCACCTTCATCCTCTCGTTCGGTGATTTCGTCAGTCCCACGTACCTGGGTGGCGGCAATCCGCCGACGCTGAGCATCCTCATCACCGATCTCACCAAATCCGGTCAGCAGTGGCCCCGGGCGGCGGTGGTCGCGATCACCATGATCGTGACGCTACTCACCATGGTCTCTCTGGCGCTCGGCTTTGCCTACCGGCGGAGGGGAATCAAATGACATACGCAAACAGGTTGCTCCGTGACTCGTTGTGGGTCTACGTGCTGCTGGTGTACGTGTTCGTTTTTACGCCGATCGTGGCGAGCTTCGTGTTCTCGCTCAACGCCGATCGCTTCCCGACGCTGCCGTTGGGTGGCCTCTCATTCGAATGGTATCGGGAGATCCTCGCCGACTCCGGCGTCAGGCAGGCGTTCCGCAACAGCATTGTCGTGTCGCTCGTCTCCGGCACGGTCGCCACGGTGCTCGGCTTCGGCGCCGCGTACACGGATTTTCGCTTCGACTTCGTCGGTAAGAAGGTCTATCTCGCCCTGGCGCTGTTGCCGCCCACGGTGCCGTTGGTGATTTTCGGCCTGGCAATGCTTGCCTTTCTCTCCCGAGTGTCCCTCGCCGGACACCTGCATTCGGTGATGATCTCCCACATTGTGCTCTGCACGCCGTTCGCGATGGCGCTCATCCGCATACGGCTCTCGCAGATGGACCCAGCCCTCGAGGAGGCGGCGTGGAACCTCGGCGCCAGCCGTTGGCGGACGATGGCAAGCGTCGTGGTGCCGTTCGCGGCACCGGCGCTGGTATCCGCCTGGTGCCTGACAATGGCCGTATCCTTCGATGAGTTCGCCATTGCCTGGTTCGTCGCCGGGCTGAACGAGACCGTGCCGGTGGCAATTCTTCAAACGCTGCAGGGCACGGTCAGCCCCCGAATCAACGCCATCGGAAGTATCGTCTTCAGCATGTCGATCGTGCTCGTGGTCATCGCCCAGCTCGTATACATGCGAAGCGGGTGCAAGCAGCCAATCAATACGTAGGTCCGCGCGCAGCCCTGAAGCTGGCTCAAGTCGAGAGGATTCCGCGATGAGCACTCCATTTGTCGAGATCAAGAACATTACCAAGCGATTCGGCTCTGCGCCGGTCGTCGATGACGTCAACCTCCAGATAGACAACGGCGAGTTTCTGGCGATCATGGGCAGTAGCGGCTGCGGGAAAACGACGCTGCTGCGTATGCTCGCGGGGCTCGAGACGCCTAGCGATGGCGAGATCCGCATAGGAGGCCGGCGCATGAACGACGTCTCCGCCTTCGAGCGCGATGCCCCGATGGTCTGGCAGTCGCTCGCGCTGTTTCCCTTTCTCACCGTCATCGAGAACGTGGAGTTCGGGCTACGAATGCGCCGCATTGCGAAAACCGAGCGCAGACGCCGGGCGCAGCACTGGCTGGACCGAATGGAGATTGGCCACCTTGCCGGGCGCGACATCGATCAGCTTTCCGGCGGCCAACGCCAGCGGGTGGCATTGGCGCGGGCACTTGTAACGGAGCCGCCTATGCTGCTCCTCGACGAGCCCTTCAGTGCACTCGATGCAAGCCTCACGGTGCGGATGCAGGGTGTCATCAGTCGGCTCCAGCGCGAGCTTGGCATCACCTTCATCCTGGTCACTCACAGCCACTCAGAGGCATTTGCGCTCGCTGACCGCGTGGTGATCATGAACGGCGGACGGGTTGAGCAGGAGGGCCGTTGCAGGGACGTCTACGATCGCCCGCGCTCGCGCTTCGTGGCGGAGTTCCTCGGCGCGAACAATATCTTCTCCGGAAAGGTCGCTGAAGCCGACGCGGGGGAGCTGGCCGTGGAGACGGGGGATGGTCTCTTTCAGGCTCCAGCCCCTGAAGGCGCGTCGTTCCAAAGGGGGGCTAACGTCGACTTGATCGTTTCCGCCGACTGCATGGAACTCTCACGCTCTGGTGACGGGGTGCCCTGTCGCCTTGTCGGAGAGGAGTTCGTGGGCGCCAATGTGAATCTTCACCTGGAGACCTCGCAGGGGACTGCGCTAATAGTTCATACGCCTCGGCACGCCCTCGACTCGTTGGGCCCGGAGGTGGGCAGTGAGTACGTCGCATCCTGGCGCCCCACGAGCGCTCATGTAGTCGCCGCAGCGTGAGTTGAACGGTTTCACGAAGCGCCAGCCAATAATCGAGGTAGGGCACAATGCAGATCGAGGTCGGCTTCGAGCCCGGCGAGCCCGATGGGCTCAACGACACCATTACGCAGCCAATTTCCACAGGCGCAATCGCCGAGCGCGGTCGGGAATACGCGATACCTGCCCGGCAGGGGCGCGCAGTGCGTCTCGACGCGGGGCAACACCTGAATATCCGGAACCCCAGTGGCACCCAGGTTTGCGATTTCTGGGCCTTCAATGCGCGGGATTTCCATGAGTTCCTGTCGATGGAACACCTGAGAACGGCACTCGGCCGCACGATCCCTCGCCCTGGCGACGGCCTGGTGAGCAATCGGCGGCGCCCCTTGCTCACGCTCGTCGAGGACACCTCGCCGGGCGTCCACGATACGCTGATCGCTGCATGTGACCTGGAGCGCTATCGTCAACTGGGCGTAGAGGGCTACCACGACAATTGCACCGACAATCTCCGAATGGCGCTAAAGGCCGTGGGACTCTCGGCTCCGGAAATCCCGAGCCCGTTCAATATCTGGATGAACATACCGGTTAGCACTTCCGGCAGTTTCGGGTGGCTGCCGCCCCAGGCACGTCCCCGAGATCTCGTGACCTTCAGAGCGGAAGTGGATTGCATGGCGGTCATGTCGGCATGCCCTCAGGATGTAACAAATGTTAATGGCGCGGATGCGGTTCCCTCTGAATTGGTGTTTTGGGTCACCTAGCGATTGGAGTTATCTGTCGGGCCCAGTTTGTGTTGGAGCATCTGCGGCGGAAGGGAAAGTTCAAGAACGTGTAGCCGCTTGCGTCATTAGGTGTTGCGACCTGAGTGATCATATACCGACCAGGAGTTATGCTCTGTTCCAAGCCCGCTTCGCCTTGCAGGAGCTGGG
>NZ_JBNAZM010000014.1:0-106658 GCF_051195215.1 Arhodomonas sp. AD133
GCCGGCGCGAACGCGTCTTGCCCCCGGGCCGCTGTGGTGCTCTGACGTATGACAATACTTCTGAGAAGATTAGTAACGATCCCCCCATCGGTCCCCATACGACTCGTTCTTTGTGCCTGCCCGACTTTCCCCTTACGGCCGATGAGCCAGCGCCAGGTATTCGCGTGACTGCATCTCGGTGAGGCGGCTTGCGGTCCGTTCGAACTCGAACCCGAGCCGGCGGCCCTGGTAGAGCGCATCCGGCTCGGCTTCCGCGGAGAGAATGAGCTTCACGGAGCGGTCATAGAACTCGTCCACCAGGTTGATGAACCGCCGCGCATCGTCCTCACTGTGGCGGTCGAATACGGGCACGTCGGAGACGACCACAGTGTGGAACTGGCGGGCGATCTCGATGTAGTCATTCTGGCTGCGCGGCCCACGGCAAATGGCATCGAAAGCGAACCACACCACGCCGTCGCCGACGCGTCGGACGGGAATCTCCCGCCCTTCGACGGCAAGCGTCGTCTCCACCTCCACCGACTCGCCATCGGGGCAGACGTGGCGGAAGTCGTCCTCAAGAACGGCATCGGCCGCCCCGTCCAGAGGCGTGTGGTAGATCTCCGCCTGCTCGAGAAAGCGCAGTCGGTAGTCCGTCCCGCCGTCGACGTTGAGCACCTCGGTATGCGCCTCCAGCAGCTCGATGGCCGGCACGAAACGCTCACGCTGGAGGCCATCCCAGTAGAGCTTCTGCGGTGGCGTGTTCGAGGTCGCTACCAGGGTCACGCCCCGGCGGAAAAGGCCATCGAGTAACCCAGCAAGGATCATGGCATCGGCGATGTCGGCGACGAAGAACTCGTCGAAGCACAGCACCCGGGTCTGCGCCGCCCACTCCGCGGCGATGATGTCGAGCGGATCCTCGCGTTCGCGCAGGCCTTTCAACCGCCCGTGGACCTCGCGCATGAATCGATGGAAATGCACGCGCCGCTTGTCCGGGAAAGGCAGGCACTCGTAGAAGATGTCCACCAGCCAGGTCTTGCCCCGGCCGACGCCGCCCCAGAGATACAGCCCGGTCACAGGCTCGCGGTTCGGCGGCTCGTCGCGCAGGCGACGCAGAACACCGCGCAACCATCCACCGTCGTCAGCCGGTGGCGGGGCCTCGATGAGTCGTTGGTAGACGGCTTCCAGCGCTGAGACAGCCCGTGCCTGGGCAGGATCGGAGACAATCTCCTCGCGCGCCAGCTCCTGACGATAGCGCTCCTCCGGGCTCGGCATGTGACCTCCGTGGTGACAGAGGCGCGGATTATCGCATGCCTGAGCGGTTGCGCGAGGAGTGTGGCGGATACGCCGGGCGATCAAGCAGTGATATCGACACGTCCGCCGCGGCGAACGAGCTCGGCGGGCCCCATCTCGGCGACCTCTGCATATTGGCCGGCGGGTCCGGGGTCACCCCCGGAACCACGCTCGCCACGCGGCAACAGTTCCTGGCGCTGTTCCCGGGCGAGCTCGACCCGCGCCTCCGCGGCACGAGCCGCCGCCGTGGACGCGATGCGGCGATCGGCCGCGGAGGGACTGGCAGGTGCGAGTGCGGCATCACGCACCTGCTGCATCTTGCGTAAGGTCTCCCGCGGGGAGGCTTCCGGCGAGAGATCCATCGGCACCTCGCCGGAGACCGCATAGCGCTGCCCGTCGGGTCCACGGCGCCAGTCATAGCTGATGGCACCGGCGTGCCCTCCCCCGGCAGCCTTGTGCGCACGCTCGTGAGCGCGGACCTCGCGATCCCGCCGGGCGAGCTCGCGTACCTGCTGCGCCGTCTCCCGGGTATTGCGCAACGCGCCGATCAGATCCGCGCCTGGTGTGGGACGTACTGCTGTCATACCGACGGTAAGATCATGTCCGGTTTGGAATTATGGCAAAGTCAGGGGCGCCTCGCACGTGTCACGGCCGCCACGCTTGGGACCATGGATGAGATCGCCTCGCCGCAACCGATTGCCTGGACCGCCGAGTTCTCGTAGTTTTGAGGGTTTACTGATTCTCTCAGAGGTACCGCGATGGGTGGGGCATGGAATTCGGCCAGGCCGACACGAGCGGCGGACGCGCTGCCCCATCGGCACACAAACCGGTGCCCGGAAGTGTCAGAGCCCGCCTGCAACCGCGTCGCTCCGGCGCGGGTCGACTCCCGGATCATTCCGGCTGCGGCGCTCTGACATGGCAACGCTCTGAGAAGATCAGGAATCAAGGCCGGAAAACGGCATACCGAAACTACCCAGCGAGGAGCGATCATGGCCGATAACCGCCGCAGCCGAGTCATCACGCAGGGGGTCGCACGCACGCCCAACCGGGCGATGCTGCGCGCCGTGGGCTTCACCGACGAGGATTTCGACAAGCCCATCGTCGGCGTCGGCAACGCCCACTCCACCATCACGCCCTGCAACCTCGGCATCGGTGCCCAGGCAGAGCGCGCCGAGGCGGCGCTCAAACAGGGCGGCGCCATGCCGGTCAAGTTCGGCACGATCACGATCTCCGACGGTATTTCCATGGGCACGGAGGGGATGAAATTCTCGCTGGTCTCCCGCGAGGTCATCGCCGACTCCATCGAGACGGTCTGCAACGGCCAGCGCCTGGACGGCATCTTCGCCACCGGCGGCTGCGACAAGAACATGCCCGGCGCGATGATCGCTCTGGCTCGGCTGAACATCCCGGGCATCTTCGTCTACGGCGGCACCATCAAGCCCGGCCACTACAAGGGCCGCGATCTCAACCTGGTGAGCGCCTTCGAGGCGGTGGGACAACATGCCGCCGGCAACCTCCCCGACGAAGAGCTGGTCGCCGTGGAGAAGCACGCCTGCCCGGGCGCCGGCTCCTGCGGCGGCATGTACACTGCCAACACCATGTCCAGCGCATTCGAGGCGATGGGCATGAGCCTGATGGGCTCATCCACCGTCGCCGCGGAGGACGACGAGGCCAGGGACGTCGCCGCACGCGCGGCGGATGTGCTGATCGACGCCATCCGTCACCAGCGCCTGCCCCGGGACATCATGACCCGCAAGGCCTTCGAGAACGCCTTCGCCCTGGTCATGGCGGTGGGCGGCTCCACCAATGCCGTCCTGCATCTGCTCGCCATCGCCCAGGCGGTGGAAGTGGAGTTCTCCATCGACGACGTGGAGGCCATCCGCCAGCGGGTCCCCGTGCTCTGCGACCTGAAACCCTCGGGCACCTACCTCGCCACCCAGTTCCACGAGGTGGGCGGCACACCGCAGGTCATGAAGATGCTGCTGGCCCACGGCCTGCTCCATGGCGACTGCCTGACCATCACCGGTGAGACCATCGAGGAGGTGCTCGCCGATGTGCCGGCCGAGCCGCCGGCCGGTCAGGCCATCATTCACGCCTTCGACGATCCCCTGTACCCCCAGGGGCATCTCGCGATCCTCCGCGGCAACCTTGCCAAGGAGGGCGCCGTCGCCAAGGTGACGGGCATCAAGAAGCGCCGGATCAGCGGCCCGGCGCGGGTATTCGACTCCGAGGAGGAAGCCATGGAGGCGATCCTCAGCGACAGGATTCAGGCCGGCGACGTGGTGGTGATCCGCTACGAGGGCCCGAAGGGCGGACCGGGCATGCGCGAAATGCTCGCGCCGACCTCCGCGATCATCGGCCGCGGCCTCGGCGACTCGGTGGGGCTGATCACCGACGGGCGATTCTCCGGCGGCACCTACGGCATGGTGGTCGGCCACGTCGCCCCGGAAGCGGCAGTGGGCGGCACGATCGGACTGGTCGAGGAAGGCGACACGATCACCATCGACGCCGACCGCAACCTACTCCAACTCGACATCGACGAGGAAGCCCTCGCCGAGCGGCGACGCGCCTGGAAACCCCGTCCACCGAACTACCGCCGCGGCGTGCTCGGCAAATACGCCAAGCTGGTGAGTTCGGCGTGCTACGGCGCGGTGACCGATCGGGATCTGTTCTGAGTAGCGGGTTTCGGGGTGCGCGTTTCGAGTTGCGCGTGGCGTGCCGTGGCGGCAGGAATGCAGCCGTGCGCCGATGGTCAGTAGACGAATAAACGCCACTAACGCGCCAAGAGCACGAGTTTCAAGTTAAAAGTTCCAAGTTGTTGGGGCAACGGCACCACGGTTGCCGGCCCCACACTTGGAACTTGCAACTTGAACCTTTCAACTCGTCACACCCCGATCATCTGCCGCAGATCGGCGACCACATCCTCCACCGGATCGCTGTCGCGCACCAGAAGCCGGGCCTTGCCGTTGCGGTTGAAGACGAATACAGCGGCGCTGTGGGAAACCAGGTAGTCACCGTTGTCGTCCGGCTCACCGTAGCCGTAGGTGACTCGGTAACGCTTGTTGAGACGCCGCAGCTGATCCTGCGTCCCCGTCAGGCCGACGAAATCCTCGCCGAAAGCGCTGGTGTACTCGCGCAGGCGTTCGGGGGTGTCACGCTCGGGGTCCACACTGACGAACAGTACACGCACCTGCTCGCGCTCGCCCTCGTCGAGCTCGCCGAGAATTCGACTCAACCGCGCGAGCGTCACCGGGCAGACGTCCGGGCAGAACGTGTAGCCGAAGAACAGCAGGTTGACGGTGCCGTCGTAGGCATCCGCCTGAACGCGCTCGCCGTTCTCGTCGCGCAGCTGGAACTCGAGCGGCGGCATCATCCCGGAAATATCCTTGGTCCGCCAGCTTTCATCCCCTGAGCACGCCGCCAGGGCCATGGCGCCCAGTAACGCCGCGATGACAACTCGAGTTGCCCGCATACTCACCTCTCAATCCTTTGCCAGGCGCCGATGGATCCCGGGAGCATACGGCCCCGGCGCCGGTCGACACTCAATGAAACAACGAAACCGTGAACGAGGCGATCACTACCCACCCTGCACGCCCGCGCGTGCGCCGGACGGCTTCGCCGGCTGAGTGGCGCCCTCGTGGCGCTGCCAGAACGCCAGCACGATCACCATGCCCACGACGCTCATCATGGCCGATGGAATCCAGGTGAGCGCGCCGCCGATGGTCTGATCGGTCTCCGCGCTGATCGGCCAGGGACGCCCGCAGACCTCGTAAATCTCGTAGATGCCCGGCCCGGAAATGACGATATAGGCACCGAGCAGGATCTGCGGAAACGCCACCGCCGCCAGCATGAGACAACGCTTGCCGAAGCCCAGGCTGTAATGCCCGGGGCCGGGGGCCCGGGGATCCAGCGCCAGCCACCAGAACAGCAGCCCATCGACCGCCATGCTCCAGTTCATCAGCGCATAGAGGTCACGACTCAGCATGGCGTCGAAGTGCACGGCGGGCATGAGCCAGAAATAGATCAGGCCCACGAACAGTGTCGCGGCCACCAGGGGATGCTGAATGCCCCGGTAGACGAGCTGCACCGGCCGACTCCGCCATACCGGACGCACGACACGATCGCGTAACGTGGCCGGGGTACCGGCAGCGAGTGCGGGCAGGGGGTTGGCGAGCACGATGAGCATGGCCGCCAGGTGGTGCAGGACCAGGTGCTGCAGGCGGTGGATGAAGAACACGTACTGCGCGTAATAGTCGTACTGGGTCTGGGTGACGGCGTACATCAGCCCCAGCCCCGTGAAGAAGGCTGCATTGCGCCAGAAGCCGCGCACCGCACCGCGCGCGAGACCACGAACGTAGAGCACGAGCGCGCCTGCCACGGTCAACGTGACCATCGGCTGCCATTCGTACGGCGTTATAAAGACGACGATCTCATTCAACGACGGCATGCAGGGGACGCGCGCTATCCTGAGCGAGTGACGATGATATCACCGCCTTCGAGGCCACACACACCGCGAGAGTTCCCCCATGGTCATGCCGGATCAAACGCGCGCACCACGCCGGGTCAGCTCCTGGGCAATCAACACCCTGGCTCTGCTAGCCGTGGTCTATGCCCTGTACATCGCACGCGGCCTGCTGCTGCCACTGGTGCTGGCAGCGATACTGGCGCTGCTGCTTGCCCCGGTGGTGATCTGGCTGCAGCGTCTCTACGTGCCACGTCCGCTCGCCGCTTTCCTGATGGTGGCGGGGCTCGCCGGTGCACTGGTTCTGGCTGTGACCCTGCTCGCGCAGCCGGCCGCGAACTGGGCCGGCAGAGCACCACAGCTCGCCCGCGAGCTGGAATGGGAGCTGTATCCGCTGACTCGCAGGGTCGAGGAAGTCTCTCAGGCCGTGCAACAGGTCGAGGCGATGGCCTCCGTCTCCGGACAGGCACCGGCGGACGACGAGGGTGCCGTGCGTGTACAGTCAATGAGTCTGACCACGATGCTCATGCGCCAGACGCGATCGTTCCTGATCGCGATGCTGGTGGTCTTCTTCCTGCTGTACTTCCTGCTGGCAAGCTCGGACCGGTTGTGGCGGAACACACTGCGGGCCCTCCCGAACTGGCGCAGCCGGCGCCGGCTGGTCGTGGTAACCCGCCGGCTGCAACGAGAGATCTCGCGCTACCTGCTTACCTTCACGGTCATCAACCTGACCCTCGGCGTGGTGGTCGCAGCGATGTGTTTCGCCTTCGGGGTACCGAATCCCCTGCTGTGGGGGGCTGTGGCAGGCGCGCTGAACTTCATCCCCTACCTTGGCCCGACGCTCGCCCTGGGCGTGCTGACCGTGGTCTCCCTACTGAGCGATGTCCAGGGACCGGCGTTCGCCGTGCCGATCGCGTTCGCAGTGCTCACGACCATAGAAGGGCAGTTCGTCACGCCCACGGTGATGGGCCGCAGCCTGGCGTTGAATCCCGTGTTCGTGTTCACGGGTCTGATCTTCTGGGGGTGGCTGTGGGGGACGATCGGCGCGCTGCTCGCCGTGCCGCTGATGGTCTCGATCAAGATAATCTGCGACAACGTCGAAGGCCTCCACGGCGCCGGCCGCATCCTCGGCCGATAATCCGCCGTCACGGCTACCTCAGAAAAAACGCCGGCCCGAGGGCCGGCGTGGATGAGCGCGTGTCCAGTCAGTGCGCCCGTTACTTGTTGGGCTGAGGGGTCAGCCGCAGGTAGGGGCGAAGCTCCTGCCAGCCCTTGGGGAACTGCGTCTGCGCATCCTCATTGGAGATGGTGGGCAGAATCACGCAGTCCTGGCCGTCGACCCAGTCCACCGGAGTCGCCACCTTGTGGTCGTCGGTAAGCTGGAGGGAGTCGATCACCCGCAGGATCTCACCGAAGTTGCGGCCGGTGGACGCCGGATAGGTGATGGTCGCGCGGATCTTGTGATTCGGGTCGATGATGAACACCGAACGCACGGTCGCCGAAGCGCTCGCGTTCGGGTGGATCATGTCGTAGAGCTCGGAGACCTTGCGATCCTCGTCGGCGATGATCGGAAAGTTCACCTCGGTGGACTGGGTATCGTTGATGTCCTCGATCCACTTCTTGTGGTCGTCAACGGAGTCCACCGACAGCGCGACCGCCTTGACGCCCCGCTTGTCGAACTCGTCCTTGAGCTTGGCCGTCCGGCCCAGCTCGGTGGTGCACACGGGTGTGAAATCAGCGGGATGGCTGTAAAGCACCACCCAGCTGCCCTGGCCCCACTCGTGGAAATTGATCTTGCCCGCCGAGGTCTCGGCTGTGAAGTCGGGGGCCGTGTCACCAATACGAAGCGCCATAACGAACCTCCATGGATGTCCGTGAAAAAAGCCGTTGATCCGGCTAACGGGAGCCGAATCTATCAATCCGCCCCTTATACCCTGAAAGAATGATTCGTTTTATTGTTGGTTCTTATGAGCATAAAGTAGTCGTTCATAGCCCGCACGCGTGAACACCAGCACATGCACGGTGGCCGGATAGACCAGACCCTGTGCACGCAGGCGCTCGATCCACTCGCCGTGCGTGGTGGCATCGAAGCGGTGGAAATCCTCCCCTTCCCGCAACCGGTCGCGCGCGCGCTTGAATGCTCGAAAAGCCGTCCCCTTGGGCACGCCGTTGAGGCGATCGATCTGGCGCAGGGTCAGCACCGGCTCACCGGCGACCGTTAGCGGCGTTATCATATCCCGGTCCCGCGTATGCGCCATGGCGCAAAATCCCTATACTGCTCCCGGGTACTGGCCGGCTGAGCGACGAGCGAGGCGCGATGGAATTTCTCAACGACTACGGACTGTTTCTCGCCAAGGCGGTGACCATTGTAATCGCGATCGCCGCCGTTGCCATGGTTCTCGCCACTCTCGCCGGACGCGGACGCGGGCCTCGGGGCGGGCGTGAAGCCCTCGAGGTCCGCCGTCTAAACGAACGCTACCGCGACATGGGCCGACGCATCGAGCGTACCCTGGCGCGTGGCCGCCGCGACCGACGTAGGCTTGCGCGGCGCGAGAAACACGACACCCCGCGTCGCGGTCGCGGCGAGGCCCGCCTGCCGCGGCTGTACGTACTGGACTTCGAGGGCGACCTTCGCGCCAGCGCCGTCGAAAGCCTGCGCGAGGAAGTCAGCGCGGTGCTGCGAAACGCCCGCTCGGACGACGAAGTCCTGGTCCGCCTGGAAAGCGGCGGCGGCACGGTGCCGAGCTACGGCCTCGCCGCCTCGCAGCTCGCAAGGTTGCGGGACAAGGGCATACGCGTGACGATCTGCGTTGATCGCGTCGCCGCAAGCGGCGGCTACCTCATGGCCGCCGTCGCCGATCACCTGGTTGCCGCGCCGTTCGCCGTGATTGGATCCATTGGCGTGGTCGCCCAGCTACCCAACCTGCACCGCCTGCTGAAACGCCACGATATCGACTACGAGCTGCACACCGCCGGCGAGCACAAGCGCACGCTCACGGTCTTCGGCGAAAATACCGATGCGGGCCGGGAGAAGTTCCGCGAGGAGCTGGACGCCGTCCACGACCTATTCAAACAGCACCTGGCGCGTTACCGGCCGGCTCTGGACCTCCCCAGGGTCGCCACCGGCGAATTCTGGCTCGGCAGCCGGGCCCGGGAGCTCGACCTGGTCGATGCCGTGGGCACCAGCGACGACCTGCTGCTGGAACGCGGCGAACGCATGGATCTCGTCCACCTGCGCTGGCGTCGCCACGAACCCCTCGGCCGCCGCCTGTCGCTGGTGCTGGAGTCGGTGTTGGCGCGGATTCGCACGAGTTACTAATCTTCTCAGAGGTATTGTCATGTGTCAGAGCGCCAGAGCGGTTCGGGGGGCAAGGCGCGCTCGCGCCAGCGTGGCCAGGTCACGTCAAGCGAGCGCAACGCCGCCACCGGGCCGCTCTGGCGCTCCCTTCGGGCCGGTCTGTGCGCCGATGGGACTGCGTTGCTCGCCGCTTATGTAGCCCGGCTACACCGCGCGCCTCGCGCCTTGCCCCATCGGCGCACAGTCCGGCTGACGCATGACAATACCTCTGAGAAGATTAGTAAAAGCTAAAAGTTGCAAGTTGAAAGTCGCGAGCGGCAGCGCGCTGGCCGCTCGGACCTTTCGACTTTCAACTTGAAACTTGCCGCTCACCCTACTCTGCGCAAGGCGATGAAGCGTCCGTCGTCCCCGTATTCCAGCTCGAAGCGACCGCGCACGCCGTCGTGGCCGGAATGGCGGTGAAGCACCCGCGCCGGAAAGCGCACGCGCCGGCCATCCTCGGCGGTGGCCAGAACATCGCGGGCGGCCCCCTGGTAGTAGGCAAGCCACTCGTCGCGACCGATCTGCAGACGCAGCCGCACCACCGGCATCAGGTGGCAGCCTCCGCCGCCCGACGTCGCGGCACGCCCACCGTCTCGGCGACCGCGACCAGGAGCACCAGTAATGCACCGATCATCGTCCGGCCCGGCGGTATCTCACCGAGCACCACGGCCGCGGCAACGATGCCATAGACCGGCTGAAGACAGGAGATCATGCCGGCGCTTTTCGCCGGCAGGTGCTGCATACTCGCGACGAACAGCGTGTGCGCGAACGCAGTGAACACCGCACCGAGCACGACGAGCAAACCCCAGTCCGATGCCGTCTCGGCCGGCCGCGCGAATGCACCCAGGCACAGCACGATGACCACGAGTTGCCAGGTCATCATCAACGACCCGGAGTAGCCGGTGAGATAGCGCCGGTAGAGAACGTTGCGCAGCGCGAACAGCAGCGCCGAGCCCAGCCCCCAGAGAGCGCCCGCGAGGTGCTCGGAAGCGAGCGAGAAATCCGGGACGACCAGCCCGACCCCGACCAGCGCGAGCACGGCCAGACCGAGATCGCGTGGGTGCCAGCCATCGGCGTTGAACAACGGCTCGATCAGCACCGCCATTACCGGCCACGTGAACATCGCCACCACGGCCACCGCGACAGTGGAAACCTGGATGGCCTGAAAGTAGGTACTCCAGTGCACGGCCATCAGCACCCCCAGCAGGATGACCAGCCAACGGTCGCGCCAGCCATTCAGGTGCCATCGCTCCCGCCGCCACGCAAGCCAGGCGATGAGCACCGCGCCGCCCACGAGCGAGCGCCACGTGATGATGCTCACGGCGGGCAGTGCCACGAGCTTGGCGAACAGCGGCACGAGACCGAGCAGCAACACGGACGCGTTGACCTGTATCAGGCTGCGGGCGACAGGGCTCATAACGATGTTCTCGACGGTAAGGGCGGACTGCCTGACAAAGCGTGCCTGTCATGACGACATCCTGCCAGGCGGGCTCGACGGCCGACCTTGCCTCACGGCGAGGTCACGCCAGACCGGGAGGCGCGAGACATGACTTCCGCGGCGACGAAAAACCGCCGGTTGCGGGCAGCCCGGCAACCGGCGGAGGGCGGGCGCTACGCGTGGACTTACCCGTGGCGTTCGCGTACGTAGCTGCCGGGGGCGTCCTCGATGGGCGTAAGGCGCCCGCCACCGGGCTGGCGTGCCGGCACCCGGCCGCCGGAGCGGTGATTCAGCCAGCGCACCCAGTCGCCCCACCAGGACCCCTCATGATACTCCGCGTTCTCCAGCCACCTGGCCGGGTCCGCGGGCATATTACGGTTGGTCCAGTAACAATACTTGTTCTTCTCCGGCGGATTGATGATGCCCGCGATGTGGCCCGAGCCGCCAAGGACGAACTTGGTCGAGCCTCCGAGCAGCCGCGCCCCCTGGTAGGTCGCCTGCCACGGCGCGATGTGGTCCTCCCTGGCGGAGATGAAATACGCCGGCGTCTTGACCGTGGACAGGTCGATGGGTACACCGCCCAGCTCGATGCCACCGGGCTCACGCAGCCGGTTCTCCAGGTACATGTTGCGCAGGTAAAAGGCATGCATGCGCGCGGGCATGTTCGTGCTGTCCTGATTCCAGTACAGCAAGTCGAAGGGAAACGGGTCCTCGCCCTGAAGATAATTGTTGACGAAGAACGACCAGATCAGATCGTTGGCGCGCAGGCTCGACATGGTCGCCGCCATCTGCGGACCCGGGAGGTAGCCGAGCTCGTTCATCTGCCGCTCGAGCTTGTCGAGCTGATCCTCGTCGATGAAGACCTCCAGCTCGCCCGGTTGCTCGAAGTCCAGCAGCGCGGTGAAGAAGCTCGCACTCTGCACGCGCTTGTCACCCTTGGCCTCGAGATAGGCGAGGGTGCTGCCGAGCAGGGTCCCGCCCAGGCAATAGCCGACCATGTTCATCTCGGACTCACCGGTGGCCTGCTCCACGGCATCCATGGCGGCCAGCACGCCCTCGCGCATGTAGTCCTCGAAGCTCTTGTCCGCGAGCGAGGCATCCGGATTACGCCAGGATATCGTGAACACGGTCTGCCCCTGCTCCACCAGGTAGCGGATCAGAGAGTTCTTCGGACGCATGTCCAGGATGTAGTACTTGTTGATCCACGGCGGCACGAACAGCACCGGCCGGCGCGCCACTTCCTCCGTGCTCGGGGCATACTGGATTACCTGGCAGAGCTCGGTCTGGGCGACGACCTTGCCCGGGGTGACCGCCAGATCCCGCCCCACCTCGAACGCCTCCGGGTCGGTCATGCTGATGTTGAGCTTGCCGTTGCCGCGCTCGAGGTCCTCGAGGAGATTGTTCAGACCGCGCAGCAGATTCTGCCCGCGGGTCTCGACGGTTTTCTGCAACACTTCCGGGTTGGTGGCGAGGAAGTTCGACGGTGACATCGCGTCGATGAACTGCCGGGTGTAGAAATCGATCTGCCGTTCGGTCTTGTCGTCGAGGCCTTCGACGTTCTTGACCGTGGTATGGACGTAGTCGGCGGTGAGCAGGTAAGACTGTTTGATGAAGTCGAACAGCGGGCTTTCCTCCCACGACTCGTGGCGAAAGCGCTTGTCCTTGGGGTGCGGGCGGCGTACCGGCTCCGTTTCCACGCCCATCATGCGTAGCGTGGCATTCTGCACGAGCGACATGTACTCGTGCCAGAAGGTGACCTGCGCCTGCGCCAGCGCCACCGGGTCGCTCATGAGCCGCGTGTACAGGTCCTGAAAGAGGCGGCTCATGTGCAGCGCATCGTCCATGCTCAACTGCGACGTACCTTCCTGGCGCGCGAGGAAGTCCTTGACCAGTTGCTGACTCTTGGCAGCGATTTCGGAGAGCGACTGCGCAAGCTCCTGGGGATCCACGTCCGTGGGCGTGGCCGAGCGATTCTCCGCCATGTCGTTATCCTCGCTGATGGCGACTGGTTACAAGCGGCTTGTCACTGTCGATCATACTGCAGAGCAACAAAGGCGACCAAATGCCCGCAACGAGCGCCATGACCATGCCTGCCTGCGTTCACGGCGTGATCCTCGACGGCGACCCACCACCCGACCGGGAGTGGCTCCCCCGCGAGCTGCCGAGACTGAGCTCGCCCCCCACCGAGGGGCTCTATCTGCACTGGGACGGCGCCGCGCTGGCGCTCTGCCGCGCCGGTGATCGCCATTCGCTGCACCTGACCGTGGATTTCCTCGACGCCGCCAGCCGTCGTCGCCATGCCCGCGCCACGGTCGCCCGCGAGCAGCTCGCCCGCGCCTGTGGGCTGCGCCGGCAAGCCGGCCGTACGATCGTCGACGCCACCGCGGGCCTCGGCCGCGACACGTTCCTCCTGGCCACCCTTGGGGCGCACGTCACGGCCGTGGAACGCTCACCGGTGATCACCGCGCTCCTCGGCGACGGGCTGCGTCGGGCCGCTTTGGCCCCGGAAACCTCCCCGGTGGTGGAGCGGATAACGCTGATCACCGGCGATGCTCGTTCTCTGCCGCCGGCGCTGCAGCCGGAGGTGGTCTATCTCGACCCCATGTACCAGGCGGCCGGACGCAAAGCGCTCGCCGGCAAGGAAATGCAGCTACTGCAGGCACTGCTCGGACCCGACGCCGACGCCGACACCCTGCTCGCCGCCGCCCTCGCCACGGCAGGGGAGCGCGTCGTCGTCAAACGCCACCGTCACGCGCCGCCGCTTGCCGGCCACCGGCCGCATCACTGCCTGGAGGGGCGCAGCACGCGCTTCGACGTCTACGTAACGTCGTGAACCGCAGGCCCACCGGGTTTCGCTCACCCCGCCCGACTGGTGACAGACCCGGAACCGCGTGCAATAGTCGATATGAGCTGCCGCCGGCGGCATGGGGAGCCGGGCGTGGCGCGTGGCCGGCGCGGCACGGTTCGGCCAGGCGGATCGGCATGCAATGGACACCGTAGGGGAGCATTGCGATGACGGCGCGCAAACGCCACCCCCAGGCGCCCCGCAGCCAGGCGTTCGACGAGGCCCTGACCGACGGAGCCGCCGAGCGCTTCAGCGTCGGCGGCGTCGAATGGGTCCGACTCGCCGAGGACTGGCACGGTCTGCCACGCGGGCTCGTGCGCGTCGCCGGGCGTGTGGTCCCGGACTACCCGCACATTGCCAGAATCTTCGCGCTGGGAGCAGGTATGAGGGCCAATATCGACGGGCCCTGCCATGTCGAGGAAAAGATCGATGGCTATAACGTGCGCATCTTTCCAGCCGGCAATCGTACCGCCGCCGTCACCCGAAGTGGCCGGCCGTGCCCGTTCACCATGGACCGGCTACCCGATCTTGTTCCCGACGGGGCACTGGAGCGTGTGTTCGACCACATGCCGGACGCGGTTGTCTGCGCCGAGATCGCCGGCCCGGGCAATCCCTACATGGACACCGCCTCGCCTCGGGGCGGCGACGACGTACGGCTGTTCGCATTCGACCTGCTGCGCCTCGACGGCGGCGCTTTCGCCCCCCTGCCCGAGCGCGACCGAGTGCTGCAGGCAGCGGGCGTGCCCCAGGCTCCACGGCTCGGCGTGTACGGACCCGACGACCTGCCCGCGCTCATCGACTGCGTCCGCCGGCTCGATCGTGAAGGTGCCGAGGGCATCGTGCTCAAGCCCGCCGGCGACGGCCTGCGGGTCAAGTACGTCTGCCCGGGGATCAATGTCACCGATGCCGCCTCCGAGGCGGCCATGGAGCTGGAGCTGCCCGGGGAGTTCTACACCCAGCGCCTCGTCCGGCTGGTCATGGCGTTGCGTGAGCTCGGCGAACGCGATCGCATCGCCGAGCTGGGCGAGCGCTTCGGCCGCGAGCTCGCCGTCGGATTCGACCGCGCCCTCACGGAAGTCGAGCGCAGCGGCGAGCTGGCGCGGCGTTACACCGTGCGTCTGCGCTCAGCCGAGAGCGTGGACGCACTGCTGGAGCACCTCAATCGCGGATCGCGCACCATCCGTGCTGTCGAGGAGGACCGTCACCACGATGGCCAACACTGGGTGCTGACCTTCCGCAAAGTGTTTCGACGCTCCACCTCCCGGCTGGCGAGCCTGCGCGGCGGCGACCCGGTCTTTGATTGACGCCCTTGTGTCCTATTCTAGTGTCCTGGAACAGGACACTAGCCCGCCACTTCGATCTCGGGCCGACAGCGCACCGGAAAATTCACCGAGCGCGCAATGAAACAGCGCGCATGCGCATCCTCGTGCAACGCCGCGGCACGCTCGCGGTCGGAATCCGGGCTCACGGTGACCCGGGGCGCGAGCACCACTTCCGTGAACGCAATGCCGCCATCGGCCACCTTTTCCATGGTGCCACCGGCGTCGTCGCGGTAGGCAGTGACGGTGACGCCGGCATCCGCGCACAGATGCAGGTACCAGAGCATGTGACAGGCGGACAGCGACGCCACCAGCAGATCCTCGGGGTTGTAGTGGGACGCATCCCCGAGGAAGGCCGGATCGGCGGAGCCGATCAACTCCGGCTTGCCGGGGCCGGCAATGGCGTATTCACGGCTGTAGGCGCGGTATTCACTCGTCCCCGTGCCGCAATTGCCCCGCCATTCGAGATCGATCCGGTAACTGTGCGCTCTACTGCCACTCATTATTCTCACTACCTCGCTGGTCGGTGTTTACCAGAGTTCTCCGCGCCCCCGCCATCGTCGCCGGCCAGGTGCACCATCAAGCCATACAAACGCTCGGCGGGCATCAGTCGCAGCCCCCCTTTCTCCGCCCATTGCATCAGGCCGTGATCCGCCGACGCCACCGCGGCATTGAGCTCGAGGGCCAGCAGGATCACGTCCAGGTCCTCGCTGGAGTCGAGCAGACCGGTTCGCAATGCTTCGCGGTAGCGATCCCGCAGCCAGCGGATGGTCCGGTCCACGCTGGTGGGCTGGACCTCGCGCACGGCCTTTTCGGCTACCCGCAGGCCGCGATCGATGCGCGCCCGGATGTCCTCGATGAGTTCGTAGAGGTATAACCCCGGCACCTGCAGATCGTGCCGGCGAGGGGCCTGCAACCGCACCACGAACTCCAGATCCGGTGGCAGCCGGTCGGCATCGGTGAAATGGGTCAGCTCATTCATCACCGACGGCGGCATATAGCAGGACAGCCTCGGTGACGCGGATCGTGCCAGCTCGACGAAGCGCGACAGCGCCGCGGTGGCGTCCGTACCGAAGGTGGCGGCCACATCGGGATTGGTAAACACGCTGGTGTCCAGCACTATGGCATCGACGCCGCTCACCACGACCTCCTACTAGCCGTTACGAACAATCTTCGCAGAGCCGGGCGCCGGCGTCAGCCCATGCCTACTCCCACCTCATCGCCGCGGCAGTGCATCAACGAGGCGCGGCTTGCCTGCTATCCTTGGTCGCCACGCGCCGTTAACCGGCGGCGCGCCGGGAAACCAACGCAGAACAATCAACCGACAAGGAGACTGTCAATGCGCAAGATGCGTGTGATCGTCATGGCCCTGCTGACAGGGATCGCCGTGGTCGCCCTCGGCGGCTGCCGCACCGCGCCCGTCCACAACGTGACAGAGGCCCCCGTTAACACCGGCAGCCAGGCGGCCAGCATGGCCGAGGTGCGCGAGGCCATTATCCAGGCAGGCACCAAGCTCGGCTGGCAGATGAATGCGGACTCCCCTGGCCACATCATCGCGACGCTGAATATCCGCAGTCACATGGCGCAGGTCGACGTGAATTACGACACCACGGACTACAGCATCGAGTACCGTGACAGCCGTAACCTCAAGTACGACGGCAACGAGATCCACAAGAACTACAACGGCTGGATCCAGAACCTGGACAACAACATCCGTCAGGAACTGCTGTTGCTCTGAACCTCCGGCCTCTCGACCTCCGGCCCGGGTGTGCGTGCCCGGGCCAGCCCCTGCAGATAGAACCCGTCACGCAACAGCCAGCCCGCCACCATCACGGTAATCCGGGTTATGTCCCTCACCGGCCGGAAGTGACTGCGGCGCGGACTGCTGCCGTAGACCGACGGCACGGCGACGAATCGCACCGGCACCCCCGCCCTGCCGGCGACGATCAGCGCCTCGCTTTCGAAGGTGAACCCATCGCGCGGGCGCCGGGCAAGCAGCCGTTCCACCAGCGCCCGGGGATAAAGGCGAAAGCCGCTCTGGGTATCCACCAGCGAAACGCCGGCGGCCCAGGCAATGAAAAAGTCGGCAACCCGGTTGGCACGCTGACGCCGGCGCGGTGCCCCATGGTTGCCGCGATCGCGTGCTCCGATGACCAGGGCACCCGGTTCGCGCCGGGCGACGCAGGCCAATCGGTCGATGTGGCGGGGGTCATGCTGCCCGTCGCCGTCGAGCGTGACCACCGCCGCGGCGTCGAGAGCCATCGCGCGCCGGAAACCGCGACGCAATGCGTTGCCCTTGCCCCGGTTGACCGGCTCGCGTAACACCTCCACCGGCAGCGCCTCGAGGACGTCCGAAGTGCCGTCGCAGGAGCCGTCATCGACGATCACCACCCGGTCGGCATGGGCGAGTGCGCGCTCGGCGAGCCCCCGGATCGTGGCCGCCTCGTTATAAGCGGGGATCACGGCGACCATGATTCCTGTCGCCTGTCGATCATTCCCGGCCACGCCCGCCCTAGCTCATACCGCCGTCGACGCCTATGACCTGCCCGGATACGTAGCTCGCCGACTCCGAGGCCAGAAATGCCACCACCGCCGCGACCTCCTCGGGACGGCCAGCGCGGCCGGCAGGCACCGCGTCGCGAAGATGCGCGGCATCGAAGCGCTCCCGGGTCATGTCGCTGTCGATGACGCCGGGAGCGACGACATTGGCGGTCACGCCCCGGCCGGCAAGCTCCCGGGAAAGCGAACGGGTGGCGCCGTGAAGGCCGGCCTTGGCCGCCGCGTAGTTTGCCTGCCCACGGTTACCGAGCACCGCCGCCACCGACGAGACGTTGATCACCCGCCCCCAGCGCCTACGGATCATGGGAAGCAGCAACGGCCGCGTCACGTGGAAAAAGCCGTCCAGGGAGACGGCTATCACCGAGCGCCACTGCTCGGTACGCATGCCGGCGAGCGGGGCATCATCGTGAATACCCGCGTTGTTGACCACCACCTGCACGGGGTCGTCGTAGTCGACCATCGCCTCGACCGCATTCGTCACGGCCTCTTCATCGGCCAGGTCGAAAGCCACCGGGGTGACCACGTCCTCACCGACCTCTGCCGCCAGGGCCTCGACCGCCGCGAGGTTGCGATTGGCGTGGGCGATCACCCGCATCCCCTCGCCGGCGAGCCGTCGCACCACCGCCGCACCGATGGCCCCGCTCGCCCCCGTGACCAAAGCTCGATGGCTCATGCCTCCTCCGGAAACGCTACCGCCACCCGACCGCTGACCGCCGGACCGGCGGCGTCCTGAAGCTCGAAATCGTAGACCACCGCATTAGCCTGACCGAGAACGCGGTTGCAACGGACTTCGCGAGCCCCGCCGGCAAGCCTCGAGCGTACCCAGCGAAGCGATCGCACGGACGCGATCACCCCCGGTCGTGCCGCGTCGCCACCACAGAGCACACCGTGAACCGCCGTGGCCTGGGCGGCGTATTCCACCGCATGCACGGCCCGCAAACGGCCGCCCTCGGTCGCAAGCGGATTGTCACCGCCCTCCCGGGCCCGGCAGACCACGTGCGCGTCCGACCAGGCCAGCACCGCCTCGAGCAGACACATGCCCGGACCATGGGGCAGGCAATCGCGGATGAATTGCCGGCCCTGCGCCCCGGTCACCCCGTCACCTCCACGGCGATACCGCTGGCCTGACACGGCAGCACCGTGCGCCCGCCCCCGGCGGCCAGGCACGCGAGCAGCGGCAGGATGCCGGCGGCGGCACTACTCTCGCGCAAGGCATCGAACGCCGCCACCCTGCATCCGCTTGGCGCGGCATCGACCTGCGAAACGCTGAGCCGCGGACCGTCCCCATCGCCGCAGAGCAGCAGTGCCGCCGCGAAAGGCACGCGGTTGGCACGTACCGTCGTCAGCGCCGGCGAGGCCGCTTCGTCATAAACCACCAGCAGGCAGCGCTCATGGCCGTCGGCAAGCACCAGCCCGAGCGCCTCCAGCAACCCCGCGGCGGCTGTCGTATCCCCCGCCGACAGGCTGGTGCTGCTGCCGTGGCAGCGCGCGGCGATGGACCAGTACCCGGCCGGTGCATTGTGCA
This sequence comes from Arhodomonas sp. AD133, assembly GCF_051195215.1. Taxonomy (NCBI): domain Bacteria; kingdom Pseudomonadati; phylum Pseudomonadota; class Gammaproteobacteria; order Chromatiales; family Ectothiorhodospiraceae; genus Arhodomonas; species Arhodomonas sp. AD133. The sequence goes on from NZ_JBNAZM010000014.1 coordinate 18,758, forward strand.
CCGAGTTATGGAATCGGTGCGGTGACACCCAGGGCTCGGGGGCGGCGAGGCTGCGACAGATGTGCTCCAGGGTCGCCATGTCCCCCTCCGCCGAGGCGAACACCGACGCCAGTTCGTCGTCCCCGGCTTGCGCCACTGGCAATGCCTCGTCCGCCGCGCGCACGGCGAGGTGCACGATCCCCGTCGCCCGCCGGGCTTCGGTGCGCGGCAGCACACTGGCCCGCGGTGCCTGCACCGCCGCTGGCGACCAGACCCGATCGCCGCGCAGCGCCGCAGCCGCCGCTTCCCAACCCTCAAGGCCGGGCATGGCCACGCCGACGCCGGCGACATGGACAGTCATGGGCGGCATGGTCATTCCTCCGGCCCCAGAACCAGCGTGCAGTTGTTGCCTCCGAATCCGAACGAGTTGCTCAAGGCTCGCCGAATCGGAATTTCCTGCCCCTCCGTGAGGAGATTCAGCGCCATCGCCGGATCCCGGGCTGCCGTGTTGAGCGTGCCCGGAGCCCAACCACGCTCAATGGCGAACGCTGTGATCAATGCCTCGACGACGCCGGCAGCCCCCAGGGTGTGCCCCGTCCAGCCCTTCGTGGAGCTGGCGGGTACCTCCCCGAGCTCGGCGGTAACGGCCACGTCCTCGACAGCGTCGTTGGTCCGGGTCGCGGTGCCGTGCAGATTGACGTAGTCCACGGCGTCCGGCGACAACCCGGCGCTGGCCAGCGCCCGGCGCATGGCAAGACGGGCTCCGACGGCCTGCGGGTGCGGCGTGGACATGTGGTGGGCATCGGCACTCTCACCATAGCCGTAGAGGCGAACCGCACCGGCCGCCTCCCGCTCGAGCAGCGCGAACCCGGCCGCCTCGCCGATACTGAGTCCGGCGCGATCCGCCGCGAACGGCCGGCAGGGCGTATCGGCGGTAAGCTGCAGCGAAGTGAAGCCTCGCAGCGTGGTCATGCACAGACTGTCGACGCCGGCGACCACGGCCGCATCGCACAGTCCCAGCCGCATGTGGCGACTGGCGGCAGCGAAAGCCCGGGCACTCGACGAACACGCGGTGGATATGGAAATCGCCGGTCCGGCTAGCTCGAGGCGCTCGCTCACGAACGTGGCCAGCGCCGAAAGACGATGAGTGGTAGCGTACGGATGCCCTATCGGCAGCGCTTCGTCCTCGCCAAGGCCACGGAACGCCCGCTCGGTCTCGAGGATGCCCGATGTGCTCGTCCCCGCGAACACGCCAATGCGGGCGGCCCCATATCGAGCTCGTGCCCGGGCCACGGCTTCCGTGAAGCCGTCGCGCGCCAGCGCCAGCTCGGCGAGCCTGTGATTGCGGCAGTCGAAGTGCCGCATCGCCGGCAGCAGGCTCACCGCATCGATACCTTCGACCTCCCCCACCGGCATGGGAAGCGCCCAGCGCTCCCGCCGCGTCAGCGGGCACCGGGATTCCGCCAGCGCGGCGCCCACGGCCGCACGTCCGGCACCGGCGGCAGTAGTCAGGGTGTATGCACTGATAGCCAACGGCTGCACCCCTGTCACGGCTGCGTTCCTCCTGCGCCCTTCTGACTCAGCCACGCCACGAGCCAGGCAGTGACCGCCCCGGCCACCACGGTCGTGCCGATATCGTGGAGCACCGGCGTATTCGCCGACGCCAAGGCCGCGAAGGCTATCACAGTCGAGAGCACGCAGACTGACGTGGTGACCGTGCCGGTGCGCCGATCGCCCGTGAACAGGCCATAATCCAGGGCGAGCCCGCCAACCAGTAACAAGCTCGCCAGGTGAAACAGGCTGAGTGCCGCGGATGACGCAGCAAGCCATATCAGCGCACCGGCAAGGCCGGAGACGGTGACCAGCGCCGTGCGCACCCGCGCCCGCCAGCCGGACAACCCCCAGACCAACACCACGGCGATGGCAACACCGCCAATGAGCGAGTAACGCACGACTTGACGCTGGTAGCGCGCCACCGCCGCCTCCACATCGGCCTTGAGATCGACTGCCTCCACCGTGGCGCCGGTTCCGGTCACCGCGCGCTGCACCTGTGCCAGGGTCTCGCTTTCCAGGGGCGCCCCCAGGCGCACGAGGGAATGCCAGCCACCCGAGCGCCGAAACAGCAGGCCCGAGAGCCACTGACCCACGGGGCCGTCACCGAGACTCGCCGGGGTAAGCGGTGGCCGCTGCCGACTCTCTGCGACTGCCTCGACGAACGGTGCGAACCCTTCAGCCCGCAACGGCAGCCCGTTCGCGGCCGCCGCCAGCCGGCGGCGCAAAACCTCCGGCGGCGGCAGTGCCGCCTGCCGCCGCCGTTGCGTGGCCCGGCTCGGCAGGATGCCGGCAACGCTGTGAAAGGCGATGCCGCCGGAATCGTTGAGCACCCCGGCGGCGGCCTCGGTGGCCCGCAGTGCCGTCTGCACCGCCTGCGCCCGCACCACCAGCAGGTGGCGACCGCCGGCGAGACCGATGGCCTCGCGCGCCGCGGCATCGCGATGGCGCAGCTCCGCGGGCAGCGGCGACAGTGCCCCGAGGTCGGGTTCCAACATCAGTCGCGGGACTGCCACCCCTGCGCCGGCGACGATGAGACACCCGAGCAGCCAGCCGAGCCAGGCCCCCGCCGGTGGGTGGGCCGACCACGCCGTCCAGGCACGCAATCCGCCGCCCTCGCCGGCGAACGCGGGCAGCACCAGCAAGCTGGTGCCCCCTGCGGCGATCAACCCGGCCACGGCGAAGACCGCAAGCTGACTCAGGCCGGAGAGCCCCGACAGCGCCAACGCAGCGAACCCGAGCGCCGTCGACACGAGCCCGAGCAGCAGCGGCCGACGAATGCGCCTGGCCGCCGCCCGGCCACCCCCGTAGCCCAGCAGGTGCACCGGGTAATCCGTGGTCAGGCCGAGCAGTGTCGCCCCGAAAGCGAGCGCGATGCCGTGGAGCGCGCCGAAAACCACATGCACTGCCACCATGCCTGCCAGCACGGCGCTGCCCACGGGGAGCAAGCAAAGCAGAACCCGGCGGGCCGGGCGCAATGCGGCAGCCAGCAACACGAGCACGCCAAGCCCCGCCAGGAGACTCACGCGCGTGGCTTCGCGGCGCACCGTATCGCGGGTTGCCACGGCAATCGCCGGCGCACCGGCGAGGGCGGCATCAAAGCCCTCCGTCGCGGCAGCCTCGCGCACGGCCGTGACCGAACGGGCCTGCGCGTCCAGATCGTACGGAGACGCCCGGGGTAACGCGAGTAGCACCCACCGGCCATCGGCTGTGCGCCACGCCTCGCCTGGCGCGCGATTCGCCGCGCCACCGAGCCAATCGGCGAGCAGGTGCGACCACGCGCCGGTGGGATCCGCGGCAAGGCGCTCGGCATCGGCGCCACCCGCCGGCGCCTGCAGGCGCTCGGTCACCTCGGCGAGCGCGACGCGCAGGCGCTCCTCGCTGAACGTCCCGGCGTCCACATGAGGACTCAATAGATAACGGTAAGGGAAAAGCCGGCGTGCCGCGGCGGCCAGATCCCCCGGACCGGCCGCCACCAGGCTGAATGCTCCCGACTTGCGTAACCGGTCGACGACGGCATCCACCGACGCGTCACGCCCGGTTGGCGAGCTGAGCACCGCGAGAATCGCCCCCGCAGGGCCTGCACCACGGGCTTCCCGACGGAGCAACGTGGCGGCGATGCTGTCATCCCGGGGCAGAAACGCGGTCACCCCCGCCTCGAGACGCCAATGCGTACCCAGATAGGCAAGGCCCAGGACAACGGCAAGACACCAGGCGAGCACGGCGAGACGGGCGGCAACATGGCGTGCCATCAACCGAGCTCCCGCTTCACGATCCTACACGCAGTCGTCGCGGTCACTGCCGGCGCGCTCCAGCTCCAGGATAGTCCGTTGGCCTTGCCGGGCCAGCGTGATGCGAACCAGTCGCGAACCATGCCCTGCAAGGGTGACCCGAACGACATCGCCGCTCGGGCCGGGATCCACGGTACCACCCGGTAGCTGGTCAGGCCGTTCGAGCTGGATCCGCCATGCATCGGTATCACCAGTGACTGCGACGTCGAACCCGACACGCAGCGCCGCCGTCTCACCGAGCGCCAGCGCCCGCAGCGCCTGCACGACAGCGGCCAGGCTGGGCGAGCGGGCAAGCGAGAACGTTCGTTCGTCATTGGCAGAATCGATGGTGACGGTGTCGCCATGCACCCGCACCACGGCCTCCCGGCCGTCGGGATGGTGGGTGCGCTTGAGAAAGCGCCCATCCCTGAATACAGTGAGCTCTCCGTGGAGTTTCACCGGCTCACTGAGCAGACCACTATCGCGGATCTCGCAGAACGCATGTGTCTGCGACGGCACCGTCAGCGCCAGACGGGCGACCACCGCGTCCAGGCTCACTCCGGCTCCACTAGCCGCGTCGGCCCACCACAGCAAGATCGTCACCACCATCAGCCGCCACGGGCGCATGGTCGAGCTCCTGCCAGAAATCGTAGAAATTGAACCAGTTGCAAGGCGATGTGCGGCAGTACGCCGCGAGGCGATCGGCATAGGTCTGCAGCCACCCGGCAACCGCGGCCTCGCGCTTCCCCCCTGCCGGCAGCCGGAGCTCGTGGCAGAGTACCTCGAAGTGCGCATCGTAGCGCCCCCAGCCACGATTGAGACCGAAGCACAGCACTACGGGCAGCCGCAGGGCGTGTGCGATGCGCAATGGCCCCTCGGGCAACGCGACCTCACCGTCGAGCAGGCGGCAGGTATGCTGCCGCGTGCCCGGCGGGGCCCGGTCGCCGAGCATGCCCAGGCTTTCACCGGCCGCCACTGCCTCCCCCGCCGCCAGTAGCCCGTCGATACCGCCGATGGGGATGACACGCGCCGCCTGCTCCGGATTGATCGCTGCCAGCACGCGGTCGGCATGTTGGTGCTGCTCGCGGTACATGAGCGGGCGCACGGCAAGGCTCGGGTGAGTATCGGCCAGTCCACGCAGCACCTCGAAACTCCCCAGATGCGCCCCGAGGAGCAGACACGGGCGTGAGCCCAGCAGATCCAGAGCATCGTCCCCGCATACCGGGCGAACGCGAATCCCTCGGCGGCGTCCGGCGAGCAGGAACACCCGGTCCAGCAACGTGCAGGCGAACCGCCAGTGATGGCGGTAAACATCCCGCCACGTGGGCGCACGGTCCAGCGCCCGTGCCAGGTAGGCCCGGGAGACGGCACGGCTGCGCGCAGAGACGAGTACGAAGTAGAGCGTTACCACATGGACCAGCGGATAGATGGCCGTGCGCCCGCACGCAAGGGCAAGACGCACGATCAGTGTGATGCTCCAGCGACTGCCGCGCCCCGGATTCACCGTCCAGTGCGGTGCGTCCTCGCGGTTCAGCCGCATGCCGGCCCCTCACCGTCGTCGGCCACTTCCAGCTCGCCGCGGGCCACCTCTTCGCCATCGGTGGCGGTTACGCGGAAACGCAGACGGGCAGTACCCTGCCGCAGGTGGACCTCGCAGCACCGCCCGGGCACCAGCGGCTGCAGCAGACGGGCGCTCGCCACCGCGACAACTTCGTGGCCCGCGGCCTCGGCGCAGTCGAGGACATGTTCGAGAATCACCACGGCGGGCACGATGGGCCGCCCCGGGAAATGGTCGGGCAGACATGGATGATCGGCAGGTACCACGAACGAGCCGGTCATGACACAGCCTCACCGAGATGGTCCCGATACATGGCCTCGAGGCTGGCACGGGTAATCTTGCCGGCGGCATTGCGGGGCAGTGCTTCGACACACACCAGCGGTCGCGGCACGAAAGCCGGGTCCACCTCATCGCGCAGACACGCCCGTAACTCTACCGCTTCCCTGCCGGGCGCCACCACGAAAGCGACCAGACGACGCACCTCGCCGTTGCCGCTTTCGGCGGGAACGTGGACGACCGCATCCTCGACGCCCGGCAGCGCGAGCAGACGTGCCGTGATGTCACCAAGGGAGCCACGTTTGCCGGCGACGTTGACGAGATCGCTCTCGCGGCCTTCGAGGGTGAAACACCCGTCCCGGTGAACGCGCACGCGATCGGCGAGACGCACGATCTCCGCAAGGTATGGGGCGGTCACGTCAGCACGGCCGCCCGTACTCGCGCGCACGCGCACGCCGCGACACGGCTGCCAGACCGACTCCTGTGCCGTCCGGCGAGTAGCCACGGCGCCCGCCTCGGTACAGCCGAAGAGCTCGTAGACGGGAGCCTCGAGCACCGACTCGGCATGCGCGGCAAGGGAACTGTCGAGCGGCGCGGTGGCCGATAGCACGAACGCCGGCGACGCAACGGCCTGGCCACTGCGCAACAGCGCACGCAGGTGCACCGGCGTGGTCACGAGCACGGCGGGCGCATCACCGGCTGCCAGCGCGGCGGCGATATCCGCCGGAAACAACGGCCGCGTCGCCTGCAACAGCCCCCCGGCACGCAGCGGCAGCATGATCGACGCCTCAAGACCGAAAACATGCTGGCCCGGCACGGTGGCCACCACCCGCATGCCCGCCTCGAATGGCAGACGTTCGCCGAGCATATCGCCGACGTCGGCGAATGCCGCCCAGCGCTTGTCGTGCTCCGTCGGGCAGCCGGTGGACCCGGATGTGAATACCCGGGCGGCAACGCGATCACCGGGAAACACCGGCACGGACCCCGCCGGGGGCGCCGGAGAGAGCCGATCGATGCGCACCGGTGTGGCCGTCTCGAAACCATCGCCGTCGGCTACGAAGCAGGCGCGCGGATAGGTCCTGCGAAGCCGACGAACGGTCTCCGCAGCGTGATCGTGGGGCATGAGACAGGGCACATCCGCGTGCAGCGCCGCCAGCAGCGACACCGCGACGTTGAGCCGGTCATCCGTCAGGGCGACCAGGGCATCGGCTGTACCCGCCACCGCAGCGAGGGCGCGGGCATGCGCGTCCATCTCCGCGAGCGTGAGCGCCTCCCCGGCAGCGGTGACGGCCACCGGGACCTCCGGCCGCCGGTCACCAAAGAACGGCAGTGGCCGCGCGACCGTCACGAGCCGTCCCCCAGACGGCGCCAGTCGGTGCTCAGCATGCGCGTCCACAACGTGCCCGGGCGGTCCGGCACACCGAAGCGGTGACACCGCCAGGCGAACTCCAGCGCGAACACCCCGGCGACGATGGCGTAGTTGACACCGTTGGTCATCAGCGACCAAAGCGACGGCGGCGCGAACAGCGCGAGCGCCAGCGCCTCGATGGCGAGCAGGCCCAGCACGAGTGCCCAGACGGTGGTGAGCCGCCGGGCATACGTGGCCTTCGACGGACGCCGGTCACCCATGACGTCCTGAACGAAAGCCTGGATCAACGGGCGCCGCCCCGGCATAAGCGAGCGCGCGAACAACCACGCAAGCCCGAGGGGGATCAACACCGGCGGCAGGTAGAGCGCAAGCGGCACGGCAACCGCAAGATCCAGCGCGGCGGCGGCGGACAGCCCGAGCATCACAGCCCAAAAGCCCGCTCCCCCCGGCCAACCGGCCTGGCGCACCCTCTCGGATAACCCGAAGACCGCGACCAGCCCGACGAGGCTCAACTGTGGATACCCCGCGGACACCACGGCATGGGACCAGGCCGGATAAGCCAGCACCATGGCGGCCGCTAGCACTCCGCGCATGGCCGGCTACTGCACCCGATGCGTCTCGATGTGCGCCGCCAGCGACCGGATCGACGCGAAAATCCGGGCGTTGTCCGGATCGTCCGAACGCAACTGAAACCCGTATCGCCGCGAGATCTCCACCGCGAGCTCCAGCGCGTCGATGGAATCCAGTCCCACGCCTTCGCCGAACAGCGGCGTCTCCGGCCCTACGGCCTCATGATCGACGTCTACATTCAAGGCCTCGGCGATGAGGTCAGCGACCTCACGCTCCATTTGCGTCAATTCGCCCATAACGAAAGCTCGTTGGAATAAGGTATGCGCTCTCGAGGCAACATCGGCCACCTGTGCCGCCACAGCTCGCTACGCCCCCGCGCGTGGCGGACGATTCTACAATAGCGCGCCACGGGCACAACCGGCGCGCTTTGACCGCGGTCGCCACGGGCCGCAGTGGCCATGCCATTCCATCGTGTCAACGGAGGGCACCATGAACACGGAGACGGCGCAGTGGGACGCCATCGTCATCGGCGGCGGACCGGCCGGGAGCGCCACCGCCACCGAGCTCGCCAGGTACGGCTGGCGGGTGTTGCTGCTGGAGATGGCGCGCCACCCGCGCTTTCACATCGGCGAATCCCTGCTGCCGTTGAGCCAGCCGCTATTCGAACGGCTCGGCGTCGCCGAGGCCGTCGCCCGTATTGGTCTGCGCAAGAACGGTGCGACATTCGTCTCCCCCTGGCATGAAGGCGAGCAACGCTATTACTTCGACCAGGCCATCGATCGGCGTTACACCAGCGCATGGCAGGTACGCCGTGCAGAGCTCGACGCCCTGCTGTTCGACAACGCAGCGACCCGCGGCGTCGACGCACGCAGCGGCTGGACGGTCACCGACGTGGCGTTCCGCACCGGCGGCGGCGCCCTGGTGCAGGTGCGCGACCCGGACGGCGCCTGCCACCAGCTCGCCTGCCGCCAGCTCGTCGACGCCAGCGGTCGTCACAGCCTGCTCGCCCGCCGGGGTGACGGGGTACGACGCAACCGCCTGCACAACAGTGCCGCTGTCTATGCCCACTTCCGCGGTGCCCGTCTGGACACCGGTCGCGATAGCGGCAATATCCGGGTCTACTGGTTCGAGCAGGGATGGCTTTGGTTCATCCCGTTCCGCGACGGTGACGTGAGCGTCGGCGCGGTATGCTGGCCGGCCCACCTCAAGCGCCGGCGCACCGACCTCGACGGATTCCTGGACGAGACCATCGAGCGCTGCCCGGATCTCGCCGCGCGCCTGTGCGACGCCGAGCGCATCCGCGGCGCGGAGGCCACCGGCAACTTCGCCTATCGCGCCCCGAAGCTAATGGGCCGGGACTGGATACGCGTGGGTGACGCCTATGCGTTCGTCGATCCGGTTTTCTCCAGCGGCGTGCACCTGGCATTGAGCGGTGCGTTCTCCGCCGCCGAGGTGATACACGCGCGCCTGGCGGGGCGACGCCTTCGGGCCGCCCGGGCCGCGTGGCGCTACCTCCGCCAGCTCCACTGCGGACTCGCCCGGTTCTCCTGGTTCATCTATCGCTTCAATCAGCCGGCGTTGCGCGAGATGTTCATGGCGCCGAGCGACGCGGTGCGCATGCGCGAGGGCGTCACGTCAGTACTCGCCGGCGACGTCCACGGCACCACCCCGATCGCCCGACCGCTGTGGGCGTTCCGGATTTGCTATTACGGCTTCTATCTTCGCGGATGGCGCGCCAACCGCCAGGCACGGCAGCAACGGCGTGAAGCCATGGGTCTTGGGTGAGGCATTCTGAATACACGACGCCCGCGCGGGTTACCCCAGCGCGGGCGTCGGCGTGGGCCGTTTAGGGCACCGGCGGTCGCCGGCTGACCCCTGGCTTTAGAAGCGGCGCGGGCCGCGGGAGGGCTTGCGGTCCTCCGCCTCGTTGATGCGCAGGGTGCGGCCACCCATCTCGGTGCCATTCAGCGCCTCGATGGCAGCATCCGCCTCGGACGGACCCATCCGCACGAAGCCGAAGCCCCGCGGCCGACCGGTCTCGCGGTCGGTAATCAGCCGCACCTCGTTCACCTCGCCGTAAGCGGCGAACAGGTCACGAACCTCGTCCTCGGAGGCGCTGAAGGGCAGGTTGCCCACATAGATCGATTTCATCGTAAACACACTCATCCATACACTGCCGGCCTGGCTAAGGACGCGGCAGATCAAACATCACGTCTTGGAGGCAGGAGATCGCTCCGGAGGGAGAAAGCCCCTGCCGCGGAGCGTTGCATCGGCGGCGTCGCGGCTGCGCGACGGAAGCGGAGATCCGGAACCGAGGGCAGTCGGCGTCGCTTTGCGAACGCACCGGGTTCGACATTACGGTTTTCAACAGGGGTTTGCAATCACAAATTTGTGACAGCGACAGACGGCGGGCGCCGCACCAGTGTCCTGATTCGGCATTTCGCTGTCTTTCTGCGCGTCATGGCGCTGCTGTCGCCAGACGGTGACGGGAAGGCGTGGCGGCCCCCACGTCGAGCGGCACCAACACCGCGACAGCGGCGCCATGACGCGCCCAACGAAATGCCGATTCAGGACACTACCCGCGCAGGCGCTCGGCGAGCGCCGCCTGCACCCGCGGGTGCACGAACCGGGTCACGTCGCCGCCGAGCGCAGCCACCTCCCGCACCAGACTGGAGGAGATGTAGGCATACTGCTCCGCCGGCGTGAGGAACATGGTCTCGACACCGGGGACGAGCTGGCGGTTCATGCTGGCGAGCTGGAACTCGTGCTCGAAGTCCGACACCGCCCGCAAGCCACGCAGGATGACCTGGGCGCGGCAGGCAGTGACGAAATCCGCCAGCAGCGTCTCGAACGGGCGCACCTCCACATTGGGTAGATGGCCGACCACCGCCGCAGCGAGGCTCACGCGTTCCTCGAGCGTGAATGCCGGCCGCTTGCTCGCACTGGGATAGCCGGCGACGCCGACGATGATCCGGTCGAACAGCCGGGAAGCGCGCTCCACGAGGTCGCCGTGGCCGTTGGTGATGGGATCGAATGTCCCGGGATAGACCGCTACCACGCCCATGACGGGGCTCCTCTCACTGGCGCCGGTAGAGCCGGTAGGCGACTCCTCCGGCAACGCCTTCGCGAACCGGGGCCCAGCGCTCGGGCAGTGGCGGCAACGCACGGTGACTGTCCGCCTCCACGTACACCAGCGCGTCGGTGGCGAGCCAACCGCCCGCCTCGAGCCCCGTACAGACCGGCCCGATGATAGCCGACCTGAAGGGTGGATCAAGAAATACCAGGTCGTAAGGCTGTGACTGACCAGCAAGAAAACGCCGGGCATCGGCGTTGAGCACACGTATCCGCCCGTCGGCATCCAGCGCGCGCACGTTCTCGCGCAGCGCCGCGACAACCCGCGCGGACCGCTCCACGAGGACGACTTCGCGGGCGCCCCGGGAGGCCGCCTCCAGGCCCAGGGCACCACTGCCGGCGAACAGGTCGAGGCATCGAGCCCCGGCCACGTCCGCCTGAAGCCAGTTGAACAACGTCTCTCGCACCCGCTCGCCGGTGGGGCGCAGGCCACCGGCGGCGGGAAAGGCGAGCCGGCGGCCGCCCCACTCACCGGCGATGATGCGCAGGCGATTACGAGTCGCCGCCATCACTCCCTCCGGCGCCGATGATCTCAGCCGGCCCAACGAGAACGGTAATCTGACGACCGGGATCGATCACCGCCCCGAACACGTCGCCAACGCGCTCGGCGGAGACGGCGCCGATATCGTCGCGGAATCGCTGCAGGTAGTCCGGCGGCAGGTCGTAGAACGCAATCATGGCGATGTAGCTGACCAGGTCGCGATTGCTGTCGAAATTCAGCGGAAAGCTACCGGTGATATTACGCCGCGCGAGCTCGAGACGCTCCGGTGCCGGCGCCTTGTCGTGGAATTGCTGAAGCGTCTCGCGCAGCACCGTCAGCGCCTCGTCGAGGGCCGAGTTGCGCACTTCGGTGTCCATCTGGAACCAGCCGCCCGCCGCCGCCGCGGAGAGGCCGCTCGACGAGTTGTAGGACAGCCCCCGTTCGTCGCGCATGCGCTCGGTGAGAATGGAGACCATCCCGCCACCGCCAAGGGCATGGTTGGCGAGATACAGCGGCACCCAGCGCTCGTCGCCGCGGGCGACGGCGGGCTGGCCGATGATCACGTGGGTCTGGGTGGAGTCGAAAGGCACGCGCACCGTGCGGCTACTATCGAGCTCGGGCGTCGGCGGCAACGCCGGCGCCGCCTCGCCGGCGGGGCGAGCGGATGCGAGCTCACGGGCGAGCGCCTCCGCGCGATCGCGGTCGAGGTCGCCGACGATGGCGATGGTGGCGTTGGCGGCACCGTAGTAGCGCTCGTGGAAGGCGCGGACGTCGGCGCGCTCGATGGCGGCCAGACCCTCGCGCGTGCCCGCCGGTGGCGATGCGTAAGGATGATCACCGAACAGCGCCCGCATGAACGCACGCCCCGCGCGATCGCCCGGGTCCTGCTTGGCGTAGCGCAGCGACACCTGCATCTGCTCGCGCACACGCTCGAAGGCCGTCTGTTCGAAGGCCGGTGCCGCCAGCACACCGGCGAGATGCCCCACCGCGGCATCCAGGTTCTCCCCCCGACTCAAGCTGCGTAGATGGACCCACGCCATGTCGCGGGCGCTACCGGTGGACACGCGTGCCCCCACCTGCTCGAAGCGCCGGGCGATCTCACCGGCACTGGCGGCGTCAGTGCCCTCGAGCAGGAGGTTGTTGGTGAGCCCCGCGAGCCCCGGGCTGTCGCCGTCGCGGGCCGCACCGGCGTCGAAGACCACGCGCACGTCCACGATGGGCAACTCCCGCGCGGGCACGAACGCCACCCGCGTCCCCCCCTCGGTCTGCCAGTGCTGGACGTCCGGCACCGCCATGGCCGCCGACGGAACGATTAGCGCGACGAGGACCGCCGCAATCAACAGGCGTCGCATGGATTATCGCTCCTCACTCTTGTCACTATCGACCCCGTCCTGTTCGCCGGGACGGAGAATGCCCACGGTCAGGCGTTCCGGGGTGAGATACGCGCGCGCAACGCGCTGGATGTCGGCAGCGGTCACTGCGCGAATGCCGTCCTCGTAGCCCTTGAGCCACTCCCAGCCAATGCCGGTGGTCTCCAGGCGACCGATGCGCATCGCCTGGTAGAACATGGAGTCGAGCTGAAAGAGGTGGTCGGCGAGGAGCTGATTGCGCGCCCGCGCCAGCGCCTCGTCGCTCACCGGCTCCTCGCGCAGCGCCGCGACCTCCTCACGCAGCGCCCGCTCCAGGGCCTCCGGGGCCGTACCGCTGGTGGGCGAGCCCTCCAGAGTGAACCGGGTCTCGAGGCGGCTGGTCGACGAATAGCCGGCACTCACTCCGGCGGCGATCTCGCGGTCTCGCACCAGCCGCTGGGGCAGGCGCGCGCCGTCGCCGCCGTCGAGCACCGTGGCAAGCACCTCCAGCGCGTAGACGTCGGCGGCGTACCCGGCCGTGGCCGCGGAGGGGACCTGGTAGCCGACGATCACGTGAGGAACATCGGCGCGATCGTCACGTGCCTCGAACCGGCGCTCACCGGGCGCCGACAGAGTGGGTTCGTGACGCGGCGCCGGCGCCTCGCCGCCGGGCACCGGGCCGAAATGCTCGCGGGCAAGGTCGAAGACGTGCTGCGGATCCACGTCGCCGACCACCACCAGCGTGGCATTCGCGGGCGTATACCAGCGCTCGTACCACGTGGCGAGGTCATCCAGGCGCAAGCTTTGCAGGTCCGCGGGCCAGCCGATGATCGGCTGCCGGTAGGGGCTCACCGGATAGGCGATGGTGTTGAAGCGCTCGCCAAAGGCCGACAGGGGTTGATCCTCGATGCGCAGCCGGCGCTCCTCGATGACCACCTGCAACTCTTTGGCGAAGGCGCCCTCGTCCAGCCGCAGCCGGTGCATGCGCTCGGCCTCCAGGCGGAAGGAGGTCTCCAGGCGGTCAGCGGAGAGCTGCTGGAAGTAGGCAGTGTAGTCACGCCCGGTAAAGGCGTTCTCACGCCCGCCCTCGCGGGCGACGATGCGCGAGAACTCACCCGGCGCCAGCGACTCGGTGCCCTTGAACATCATGTGCTCGAGCACGTGGGAAACACCGGTGATGGGCGAGTGCTCGTAGCTCGAGCCCACTCGGTACCAGATCTGCGAGACCACCACCGGCGCACGATGGTCCTCGCGCACGATCACCTGCAAGCCGTTGTCGAGCCGTGTCTCGCTCACTGGCCACTGCTGGGCGGCCGCAAGGGGTGCGGTGGCGAGCCAGGCGAATGCCGCGAGCGCGCCTAGCCAATATCGTCGTGTCATGGTTGTCGCTGCCAAGGCCTCGAAAAGGAGTGGTAGGATACCAACCCGTTTGTACCCACCGAGCGTCGTGAGGTTCCATGTTCGGGTTCGGCCGCCGCAAGAAGGGCAAGCAGCAACCGTCTGACGGGCACGAAAGCACCGACGCGACCGAGTCGCCGGCAACCGATGCAACCGTACAGACCGGCGGGACGGCAAGCGCCCCGTCGACCACGGGGGATCCCCCCGGGCCGGCACGCGCCGGGCGCGATAAGCCCGGCGGCGGCTGGCTCAAGCGCCTGCGCGCGGGTCTGCGGAAAACCGGTGACGGCCTCTCCAGCCTGTTCCTCGGGCGCAAGAGCATCGACGACGACCTCCTCGAAGAGCTGGAAACCCAGCTGCTGATGGCCGACGTCGGCGTGGAGGCGACCCAGAGGATCATCGACGACCTGACCGCACGCCTGCGCCGCAAGGAACTCGCCGACGCCGCGGCACTCCATCGCGCGCTGCGCGAGGACATGCTCGCCATACTCGAGCCGGTGAGCACCCCGCTCACCGTGGACGGCGCCCGGGCACCGTTCGTCGTGCTCACCGTCGGCGTCAACGGCGTCGGCAAAACCACCACGATCGGCAAGCTCGCCGCCCAGTGGCGCGATGACGGGCACTCGGTACTCCTCGCCGCCGGCGATACCTTCCGTGCTGCCGCCGTGGAACAACTCAAGGTCTGGGGCGAGCGTACCGGCATCCCGGTGATCAGTCAGCCCACCGGCGCGGACGCCGCCTCGGTGGTCTACGACGCGCACGAGGCCGCCCGCGCCCGCGGCGCGGACGTCCTGATCGCCGATACCGCCGGGCGGCTGCACACTCAGAGCAACCTCATGGAGGAGCTCAAGAAGATCCGCCGGGTACTCGGCAAGCAGGACGACTCCGCCCCCCACGAGGTATTGCTGGTGGTGGACGCGGGCACGGGTCAGAACGCCCTCTCCCAGGCCAGACAGTTCCACGAGGCAGTAGGGGTCACCGGCGTCATCATCACCAAGCTCGACGGCACCGCCAAGGGCGGCGTGGTGCTGGCCATGGCGCAGCAGCTCGGCCTGCCCATCCGCTACATCGGCGTCGGCGAGCAGGCCGAGGACCTGCGGCCGTTCCGCGCCGAGGAGTTCGTCGACGCCCTGCTCGCCACCACACCGGAGGCCGACGAGCGGGCATGATCCGCCTGGAGGGCGTCACCAAGCGCTATCCGGGCGGGCGCGAGGCACTCGGCCACGTCAGCCTCCACGTCCGCCCCGGAGAGCTGGCATTCGTCACCGGCCGTAGCGGCGCGGGCAAAAGCACCCTGCTGCGCCTCATCCCGCTTCTGGAGCGCCCCACGCGGGGCAGCGTGACAGTGGGCGGCGCGAATCTCGGCCAGCTAGCACGGCGACGCATCCCGCACCTGCGTCGCGGCATCGGCATGATCTTTCAGGACCACCGCCTGCTTCACGACCGCACCGTGTTCGACAATGTGGCCCTGCCATTGGTCATTGCGGGGGTACCCCGCCGTGAGATGGCCCGACGGGTGCGCGCCGCGCTCGACAAGGTGGATCTGCTACGCCTCGAACGCGCGCACCCTGTCACGCTTTCGGGCGGTGAACAGCAGCGCGTGGGTATCGCGCGGGCGGTGGTCAGCCGCCCCCCGGTACTGCTCGCCGATGAGCCTACGGGCAACCTCGACCCCACGCTCTCGGCGGAGATCATGACGCTGTTCCGACGCTTCAGCGAGCTCGGCGTAACGACCCTGATCGCCACTCACGACGTGGACCTGGTCGACCGCCTCGGCCACCGCCGCATTCACCTGGCCGATGGCCGCGTGGCCGGCGACGAGCCTGCACGGAGCGCTTCCTGATGGCTGCCCGCGGCGAACGACGCTCGTGGCGTACGCGGCTGGGCATCTGGGGCGAGCACCATGCCCGGGCCCTGGTCGGTGCACTGGGGCGTTTCCGGGCCAGCCTGGCACCCGGGCTGATGACCGCAGCGGTCATCGGTATTTCCCTCGCCCTGCCCGCCGCGTTCCTGCTGCTAATGGACAACGCCGAAGCCATCGCCGGCGACTGGCAGGGACGTACGCGTATGTCGGTATTCCTCGACAAGGATCTCGACGACAGTGCCGCGCAACGTCTTGCCGAGGCGGTGCGCGGCCGCGGTGACGTCGCCGGCGTGCACCTCATGCCCCCGGAGGAGGCCCTCGCCGAGTTCCGGGCGCACACGCGACTCGACCGCGCCCTAGCGCTTCTCGAGGACAACCCGCTGCCGGCGGTACTCCTGGTGGAGCCGGCACGGGGACTGCCCCCGGCTGACATCGAAGCGCTGGCAACCGCCCTGAAGGACCGCCCTGAGAGCGCCGAGGTGCGCCTGGACCGCGAGTGGGTACAGCGCCTCCACGCCATCCTGATGCTGCTGCAACGGGCAGTATGGCTGCTCACCGGCCTGCTCGGTGTCGCGGTGGTGTTGGTGATCGGCAACACGATTCGCCTGGACATTGAAAACCGCCGCGAGGAAATCGCCATCACGAAGCTGATCGGAGCCACCGACGGGTTCGTCCGGCGGCCATTCCTTTACGCCGGTCTGTGGTATGGCCTGACAGGAGGCGTGATCGCCAGTGCCCTGGTGGAAGGCGCCTACCTGCTGCTCTCCGGGCCTGCCAACGCGCTCGCGACAAGTTACGGCAGCCCGTTCCGGCTGGCCGGCCTGGACGCCGCGGGCCTCGCCACGCTCATCGGTTGCGGCATGCTGCTCGGCCTGCTCGGCTCATGGCTCGCCGTGGGGCGACATCTGGCCGCCATCGAACCGCGTTGATCGGCTGGCCCTTGAAAACGTCCACAGCAGACATATAGTCCGAAAGGGAACTTTCTAAGGGTGGTCGGCATCCAACGCTACAGACCATCCCGTGTGCGTCGAACGACGCCCACGCATCCGGCTTCGACAAGGGGGAAGCCATGGAGATGACCAAGGCCATTGCCCGTACCGACCTCAACAGCCTGCCGCTGCATGCAGGCAGTGAGGATCATTACATTCAGGCGGTAAACCGCGTTCCGACGCTGAGCGCGGAAGAGGAGCACGACCTCGCCGTCCGCTATCGCGACGACAACGACCTCGACGCAGCTCGCTGGCTGGTCATGTCACACCTGCGCTTCGTCGTGCACGTAGCGCGCGGCTATACCGGATACGGCCTGCCGCTCGCCGACCTCATCCAGGAAGGCAACATCGGCCTGATGAAGGCAGTCAAGCGCTTCGACCCGGACGTGGGCGTGCGCCTGGTCTCCTTCGCAGTGCACTGGATCCGCGCCGAAATCCACGAGTTCATTCTGCGTAACTGGCGGATCGTCAAGGTCGCGACCACCAAGGCGCAACGCAAGCTCTTCTTCAACCTGCGTGGATCGAAGAAGCGCCTCGGGTGGATGAACCGCGCGGAAGTGAACGCCGTCGCCAAGGACCTCGGCGTCAAACCCGAGACGGTGCTGGAGATGGAATCCCGCCTTTCAGGCCAGGATGTCGGCTTCGACCCGCCGGAGAACAGTGACGACGAGGACAACACCCCGCGCGCACCGGCGGCCTACCTCCAGCACGCCGGTGTGGATCCGGCCATGGAAATCGAAGGCAATGACTGGACGAGCCATCAGCAGGATGCGTTGCACGAAGCCCTGGCGGGGCTCGACGAACGCAGCCGCGACATCATCGCCCGGCGCTGGCTGAACGACGCCAAGGCGACGCTGCAGACACTCGCCGACGAATACGGCGTCTCCGCCGAGCGTATCCGCCAGCTCGAGAAGAACGCCCTGAAGAAACTGCGGGGCGCGATGGCCGAAGCGGCCTGACGCCACCAGGATCGCCGGCCACGCCCGCGAGGGGCGCGGCCGGCGTTTCAATCACCGGTAAACGACTCGCCCCACGGCCAGGCACCGGAAAGGCGTTGCTGGAGCTCGCCGTCGTCCAGCGCCTCCAGCTCCCGCTCGGCCTCCAGCCAGGTCTCCGAGTCCAGCGGTGCCTGCATCGCGGCCCCGCCGCCACTCGCCATGAACAGAATCACATGGACCCCGTAGGACTCTCGCCCCACCACGGCGGTCCACTGCCGGCCGTTGTCGTCGGTAAGTGTGCGCATGGGCGGAGTATGAAGCGGCAAGCGGGTAGAGAAAAGGCGGTGGTCTGATACAGGGGCCGAGTCCTCGTTTCGGTTCCGCGTTCCGGGCGGGGCTCAGGGCGTGGGTCGTAGGGTGGGTGAAGCGCAGCGGACCCCACCATCCGGGACCGGGTCGACGACGTTGGGCTGCGCTGACGCCCCTTCCAGGTAACCGACGCCACGACATGGGGTGCGGACACGCCCCAATGCCCGCCTGAGGCGGCGGGGTATCAGGAGCCGGGAGTGTATGCGGCCAGGGACGGCCGCATCCAAGCGTACAAGGACGTATTCACAGCGTCTCCCGGCTCCTGACACCCCGCCGCCTTACGGCACGGCACCCGAGCGTGAAACACCGAGCCACGGCGGCCCCAGGGCCAATAGCGCGAGGACTCCGGCGAGCGTCGCGAGATCTGCCATCGACGCCTACAACAACCCACGCTCGGCGAAGCTCACCGGTTCGCCGTCGCCGATGACGAAATGATCGAGCAGACGCACGTCCACCAGCAGCAGCGCATCACGCAACCGTCGGGTGATCTGCTCATCGGCCTTGCTCGGCTCGGCGACGCCGGAGGGGTGATTGTGCGCGATGATGACCGCCGCCGCGTTGTGGGAAAGCGCCCTGCGGACCACTTCCCTCGGGTGCACCTGGGCCGCGTCGATGGTGCCCTGGAACAGCTCCTCGAACGCGATCACCCGGTGGCGATTGTCCAGGAAGAGCGCCGCGAACACCTCCGCCGGCCGGTCACGGAGCTGTGCAGTGAGAAAGCGTCGGGTGTCGGCCGGGCTGGTGAGCGCATCGCCACGCTCCAAGCGCTCGTGCAGGTGCCGGCGCGCCATCTCCAGCACCGCCTGGAGCTGCGCATACTTTGCCGGCCCCAACCCTGGATGGGCGCTGAACGCGCGGCGGTCGGCGTCGAGCAGACCTCGCAGACCGCCGAACGCGGCGACCAGCTCGCGGGCGAGATCCACGGCGGTACGCCCCTGCCGCCCCGTGCGCAGGAAAATGGCGAGAAGCTCGGCGTCCGAGAGCGCGCCGGCACCGCGCTCGAGGAGCTTTTCCCGCGGCCGCTCCGCCGCGGGCCAGTCGGTAATCCGCATACCTCCTCCCTGAGGCGTTTGTCTCAAACGCCATAGTGTACCGCTTCGCGACCGCCTTTCCAGCCACGACCCGCCTCGGGTACGCTTGCCATGTCCCGACCACGATGGCCGCTAGTACCGAGCGCGTGTTGTCCGCCACCACCACTGCGGCGTTGCATCGTGATGCAGGGCGAATCGGCGCACGAGGCAACGCATGACGACCAGCGCCCGATTCCGGAGACCACTGCGGCATTCACCCGGAGCGCCCATGCCGAAACTCGCCGGATGCCACATCCTGCTCGGAGTCACCGGCGGCATCGCCGCCTACAAGAGCCCCGACCTGGTCCGACGCCTGCGCGATGCGGGCGCCGAGGTACGCGTGGCGCTCACCGCCGCCGCCATGGAGTTCGTCCGGCCGCTGACGTTCCAGGCGGTCTCCGGCAACCCGGTACACCACGATCTGCTCGACCCGAACGCCGAAGCGGCCATGGGCCACATCGAGCTGGCACGCTGGGCCGATCACATCCTGGTGGCCCCGGCGAGCGCGGACTTCATGGCACGCCTCACCCACGGTTTCGCCGACGACCTGCTCGCCACCCTGTGCCTGGCCTCGGATGCGCCGATCACACTGGCACCGGCCATGAACCGGCTCATGTGGGCCAACCCGGCGACCCGGGCCAACCGGGCCACGCTCGCCGAGCGGGGCGTGCGCTTCATCGGCCCCGGCGAAGGCGACCAGGCCTGCGGTGAGACCGGCGCGGGACGCATGAGCGAGCCCTCGGACATCGTCGCCGCCCTGGCGGGCTCCGGTGATGACCGCCTCGCCGGCCAGCGCATACTCATCACCGCCGGGCCCACCCGCGAGGCCATCGACCCGGTACGCTACCTCAGCAACCGCAGCACCGGCGCGATGGGCTTCGCCATCGCCGCCGCCGCCGCGGCCCGAGGCGGCGAGGTCACGGTGGTGGCCGGCCCGTGCCCGGCAGCCACCCCCGCCGGCGTCACCCGCATCGACGTGGAAACGGCCGTCGAGATGCATGAGGCGGTAATAGCCCGCGCCGGCGACAGTGACCTTTTCATTGCAGCAGCCGCCGTGGCCGACTACCGCGCCGCGGAAGCAGCACCCGAGAAGCTCAAAAAGCGCGACGACGAAGGCGGCCTCACCCTGACACTGGTGCGCAATCCCGATATCCTCCGCGAGGTCGCCGCCCTCCGCTCGCGACGGCCGTTCGTCGTGGGATTCGCCGCGGAGACGGAACGCCTGGCCGAGCACGCCCGGGACAAACGCCGGCGCAAAGGCGCCGACCTGATTGCCGCGAACTGGGTGGGCCGGCCCGACAGCGGCTTCGAGAGCGAGCGCAACGCCCTGGAAGTCTTCTGGGAGGACGGCCACACGAGTCTCGCGAGCGCGCCCAAGCGCGAGCTTGCCGATGCCCTCATGGAACTGATCACCGAGCAATATCATGCAAAGCGTTGAACTGCGCATTCTCGACCCGCGCCTGGAGAACGAATGGCCACTACCCGGCTATGCCACCGACGGCTCCGCCGGCCTCGACCTGCGCGCCTGCCTCGACGACACGGTCACGCTGCCCCCCGGGGAGACGACGCTGATCCCCAGCGGCATCGCGGTACACATCGGCGACAGCCGCTACGCCGCGGTCGTGCTGCCGCGCTCCGGCCTTGGCCACAAGCACGGCATCGTGCTCGGCAACCTCGTGGGACTGATCGACTCCGACTACCAGGGCCAGATCTACATCTCCTGCTGGAACCGCAGCGGGGAAGCGTTCACCGTCGAGCCGGGCGAACGCATCGCGCAACTCGTGTTCCTCCCCGTCGAGCGCCCGCAATTCCACATCGTCGACGCTTTCGAATCGAGCGCTCGCGGCGAGGGCGGCTTCGGCCATTCCGGACGGCACTGACCGTGACTGCACCGATCGGGGATCGCCGCGACCGGCATGCCGCGCACACGAACGCAACCACAATGATTCACCCCGCCACCATCCGGGGCCGGAAGTGAAGGTGGAGAGACGACTATGCGGCTGACTCGCAAGGGAAGCGAACACCGGGGCCGGACGCCGCCGCTCGCGCGGATACTGGTTCTGCTCGGGGCTCTCGCGCTCCTCGTCGCCGCCGCCATCACGGCTGTGCCGGCCTGGCTGGGCCCGCAGGCCGAAGCCCAGGCGCGCGCCGGCGCCCAGTCCGCGGCACGACTCGGTGCAGAGCGGCTCGCCGAACGCGTCGACGAACGCCTGTCGCTCATCGCCCGCATGCCTGACGCGGCTGCATTGCAGGCTGCCTTCCCCGAAGCCGTCCGTATCCGATCGATCCCCCCCGATGGGCTAACGCCAGCACCGCGGGCTGAACCGCCCGTCGGCTACGCGCTGGTGAAACAGGCCTCGCGGGCGCTCGAAGACGGCACGGCGAGCGCCGAGGTCCACCTTCCCGGCGGGCCGGATGCCCAGCTCAACCTGATCGCGCCACGGCAGGATGGCGCCTGGCTGGTCACGCTGCCGACATCGGTGCTCGGCGAATGGCTCGGCTCGGCCACCCCCGGGCACACCCGATCCCTGGAGCGTGGTGGAACCACACTCGCCAGCCACGGTCGCGCGGACGGCCCCGGGGCGACGTCCCCCGTCGCCGGCACCGGCTGGCAGTTGCGGATACAGGCGCCGCAACCGCAAGTGCCGCTGCGCGACGCCACCATGTTAATTGCCGGTCTGAGCGTGCTCGGCGTCGCTCTCGTGGGGGCCGGACTGTGGCTGCGCCAGCGCACCCCGCAACCACTACCCGCTGACGCGTCATCCGAGACCACGACACCCCCTGGCGCCGAGGCGCCGCCCGCGGCCGTCGATATCACACCCGCTGATGGCGAAGGGTTGCTGGTGGAGGAGCCTCCGCTGGACGAGCCTCCGCTGGAGCAGCCGGCGGAAGAGGACGCCCCCCCGGCAAGCGGACCACGCGATCTGCCACCGCTGGAGTTCGTCGACCCCAACGGGGCCGATGCGGACGCCACGGCAGCCGAAACCGTCACCGAGGAGACGCTCACGCTGGAGGACGACGATGGACTGGAGATCGTCGACGAGCCCGAGAGCCGGGAGCCGGCAGCGAAACGGCACAGCGTCGACCCGTCCATCCTCCGCGCCTACGACATCCGCGGCATCGTTGGCGAGACGCTCACCGCCGCGACCTTGGAACGGCTCGGCCGAGCTTTCGGCCATACTGCCGCCGAGCAGGGACACGACAGCGTGGTGGTTGCCTGTGACGGCCGCCACTCGAGCCCGGAGCTTGCGAGCGCACTGATAGAAGGCATCACCGGCACCGGCTGCGATGTCATCGACATCGGCGAGGCGCCCACGCCGTTGCTGTACTTCGCCACCCACCTGCTGGGCACAGGCGCCGGCGCCGTCGTCACCGCGAGCCACAATCCGCCGGCCTACAACGGCCTCAAGGCGGTTCTCGGCGGTGAAGCCCTGTCAACGGACGCGATTCAGGCGCTCGGGGCACGCGCCGAGCGCGACGAACCCGCCGATGGCGGCGGCAGCGTCTCACGCCGGGACGTCGTCCTCGACTATATCGATGCCGTGGCCTCCGATATCACCCTCCACCGCCCACTGCGCGTCGCCATCGACTGCGGCAACGGCGTCGCCGGCGCCGTCGCGCCGGCTCTCTTCCGTGCCCTCGGCAATGAAGTCGTCGAGCTCTTCTGCGATGTGGACGGGGATTTCCCCAACCATCACCCGGACCCGAGCGTGCCCGACAATCTCGCGGCACTGGTCGAGCGCGTACGAGCCGGCGAAGCCGACGTGGGCCTTGCCTTCGACGGTGACGGCGACCGCCTCGGCGTGGTGGACAGCGAGGGCAACATCATCTGGCCCGACCGCCTGCTCATGCTCTTCGCCCAGGACGTGCTCGCCCGGTTGCCGGGCTCGGATATCATCTTCGACGTCAAGTGCACGCGCCACCTCGCCGAAATCATCACCGTCAACGCCGGCGTGCCGGTGATGTGGCGCACGGGCCACTCGCTGATCAAGCGCCGCCGCGCCGAGACCAACGCGCCGCTCGCCGGGGAGATGAGCGGCCACATCGTCTTCGGCGACCGCTGGTTCGGCGTCGACGACGCCCTGTACGCCGGCGCACGCCTGCTGGAGCTGCTTTCGTTCGAGGGCGGTCGTACGAGTGCCGACGTCTTCGCCGCCCTCCCCGAAGGCCACAGCACACCGGAGATCCGCGTAAACCTCGCCGCCGAGGGAGAATCCACGGCGATCATGGAACGGCTGCTCGCCCAGGTGGACGAGCTGCCCGAGGCCGCCCGGGTAACCACCCTGGACGGCCTGCGCATCGATTATCCCGACGGCTGGGGCCTGGTGCGCGCCTCCAACACCCAACCGAGCCTGGTGCTGCGCTTCGAAGGGGACGACGCCGACGCGCTGGAGCGCGTTCGCGCGCACTTCCGCGATCAGCTCGCCGCCGCCGCGCCCGGGCTCGAGCTACCGTTCTGACCAGGAGAGCCACCCGCGATGCCCGTACAACCCACACCCCCAACCCAGGTCGCCCACGTGCTCACCGAGGCACTGCCGTACATCCGCCGCTTCCACGGCCGCACCATCGTGGTGAAATACGGTGGCAACGCCATGGTCGACGAGGCGCTCAAGCAGAGCTTTGCCCGCGATGTCGTGCTGATGAAGCTGGTGGGCTTCAACCCGGTGGTGGTGCACGGCGGCGGACCGCAGATCGGCCGGCTGCTCGATCGCATCGGCAAGAAGACGGAATTCGTCGAAGGCATGCGGGTGACCGACGCCGAGACCATGGACGTGGTGGAAATGGTGCTCGGCGGGCTGGTGAACAAGGAGATCGTCAGCCTCATCAACCGCCATGGCGGCCGCGCCGTCGGCCTCACCGGCAAGGACGGCGGTTTCATACGCGCCCGCAAGCTCCAGGTGCAGCGCCCGGGCGAAGCGGAACGCGAGCCCGAGATCATCGACATCGGCCACGTGGGCGAGGTCGACGCCATCGACCCGGCGCTCGTCGACATGCTCGACAGCGGCGATTTCATTCCGGTAATCGCGCCCATCGGCGTCGGCGACGATGGCCACGCCTACAACATCAACGCCGACCTCGTCGCCGGCAAACTCGCCGAGACCCTCGAGGCCGAGAAGCTGATCCTCATGACCAATACGCCCGGCATCCTCGATGACGCGGGCACGCTGCTCACCGGGCTCGATGCCAAACGCGTGGAAGCGCTGATCGCCGACGGCACCATTCACGGCGGCATGCTGCCGAAAGTCCGCTGCGCCCTGGACGCCGTCAGCGGCGGCGTCGGCGCGGCCACCATCGTCGACGGACGTGTGGAGCACGCGGTGCTGCTGGAGCTGTTCACCGACTCGGGCGTGGGTACGCTCATCCAGGGCCCACGAGGCGAGTGACTCATGCCAGCCCGCGCCGTCCGTCACCGCCACACGCTGCTCGCCGTCGTGCTGGGCAGCGCCCTGGGCGGCTGCGCGGGGACACCCCCGGGGACGACCGAGCGGCCGGCCCACGCGGCATCCCCCGGCACCCCCGCGGGCATTCGCACAGCGCTTGAAGAACAACTGGAGGCCTGGCGCGGGACGCCCTACGAGTGGGGCGGCATGAGCCGGGATGGTATCGACTGCTCCGGCTTCGTCTACCGCACCTATCGCGACCGCCTGGGCATCGAGGTACCCCGCACCACCGCCGCCCAGACCCGCGTCGGCGCCCGGGTGGCCCGCAGCGCCCTGCGCCCCGGCGATCTGGTTTTCTTCCGCACCGGTGCCGGCAAGCGCCACGTGGGCATCGCCCTCGGCGACGGTTCGTTCATCCACGCCTCCACCCGCGTTGGTGTGACCGTCTCCCACCTGGACAACCGCTACTGGCGCCGGCACTACTACCGCGCCGTCCGGCCGGCGGCACTCAACGGGAATGGGCGCGCGGCAGACGCACGCCCACGCGAGTGATCCAGGGCCCCTCCATATCCCGAACCGTTAGCATGACGCCACCGATGCGCAGGCTGTCACCCTCGGATGCAGTGTGACGCAGCCGCCGCCGCACGAAACCGCCGACGGTCTCGGTTGCGGCCGTGTCGATGTCGACAGCGGGCAGGTACATGCTCGCGAACGCCGCCATGGGCGCATCCGCATCCACGGTGAATTCACCGAAGTACGCCTGCTCAGCCGCCTCGTGGGTGGCGGCAACGGTATCCAGCCAGTGCTGGAAACGCTCTTCGAGATGACGGTCCCCCACCGGCAGGAGCAGGTAAAGCAAGTCGCCGGACTGCAGCGGCAGATCGGGCGTCAATGTGACCGCCTCGCCGCGACGGAGCACGCTGAGCAACCTCACCCCCGCCGGCACCTCGAGCTCCTCGACACCACCGTTGACGGCGGGGCAACCGGCAGGCAGCACGCAAGTGACCAGCTCGTGACCGGCTGGCTCGGCCACGTCCACCCGTTCGATCTCCGGATGGCGCTTGGGCAGCAGCAACCGCAACCAGCGCGCCACCGGCGCCACCGCCCAGCCCTGGAGGAGCAGCGACACCAGAACGATGAAGAACACCCGGTTGAACAGCGTCTCGGCCTGCTCCACGTCCGCGAGCAGCGGGAACAGCGCCAACACGATGGGCACGGCGCCGCGCAGCCCGGTCCAGCTCATGAACGCGATCTGGCGCACGTCGAAGCGGAAGGGCAGCAGGCTCGCCACCACCGCCAGCGGGCGCGCCACGAAAATGAGCACCGCCGCCAGAACCAGTGCCTCGAATGCCACCGGCAGAAGCTCGGACGGTGTAACGAGCAGTCCCAGAAGCAGAAACAGGCCGATCTGGCACAGCCAGGCCATGCCGTCATGAAACCGTCGGATGCCGCCGCGCGCCGCCTGCGCGCGGTTGCCCAGCACCAATCCGCCCAGGTAGGCGGCCAGAAAGCCGCTGCCCCCGGCGACGGCCGTGACGCCGTAGATGAACAGCCCCCCGGCCAGCGCGAGCAACGGGTAGAGACTGGCCGCAAAGCGCAGGCGGTTCACCACCGCGGTGAGCAGATAGCCCCCGCCCACCCCCAGCACGCCACCGAGCACCACCTGGCGAAAGAACATGGACGCCAGGGCGGCGGGCTCCGCGCCTCCGCCGGGCGCCAGCAGCAGAGTCATCGCCAGAGTCAGGAAGATCGCCAGCGGGTCGTTGACGCCGGACTCGATCTCCAGGGTATTGCGCACCCGCGAGTGCACGGCGATACCGCGGGCACGCAGCAGATAGAACACCGCCGCGGCATCGGTGGAGCTCACCATGGCGGCGAGCAACGCGGAGACACCCCACCCGAGATCGAACAGGTAGACACCGGCAACGGCGGTTACCGCGGCGGTGATGAGCACACCCACGGTGGCGAGCGTGAGACCGGGCCACAAGCCCGTTCGGAAGCTGGCGATCGGTGTATGCAGGCCGCCGTCGAAGAGGATCACGGCAAGGGCGGCCGTCGCCAGGAGATGGGCGACGGCAACGTCATCGAAATCGATGCCGCCGAGGCCGTCCTCCCCGGCGAGCATCCCCACCCCGAGAAAGACCACCAGCAGGGGCACACCACTGCGCTCGGCAGGTACCGTGGCGAGAATGCTAAGGGTAAGCAGCGCGCCCGTCAGCAGGATGAACGAGTCGGTAAAGAACACGCATCACTCCCCGCCGCAGGAGCGCTTACGCGTTGCCGGGGAAGCCCGTGACGACGCTACTCCGCGGCCTTGTTCTTGAGTTCGCGAAAACGCTCGATGTCGCGTCCGAAGCGTGCGCGGATCTCCGCCTGCTCGCGACGCTGGCGCTCTATGAACGCGCGCTGCGAGCGCACCTGCTCCTCGATCGACTCGATCTCGCCGTAGACCTTTTTAGCGTCACCCCTGCCGTTACGCTCCATGGCCGCGGCACGCTCCACCAGGCGTTCGTGCCGCTTCGTCAGGCTCTCCACACGATCCCGCGCGATCTTTATCTGCCCGTCGATGGCGGCAATGCGCTCCTCCCGCGCCCGCTTCATCGCCGCGACGCTCTCGAACGTCTGCAGAAGAATGCGGTCGTGCTCGCGCTGCTCGGCCTCTTTGCGGGCTTCGGCGGCTGCCCGCGCCTTCGCCTCGGCACGCTCGCGCAGTTCCTCGCGCGTCGGCGGCGGCTCGATGCGGTCGACGGTCATGCCGCGCTCGGATTTCACCTCCCGCTCGCGACGTTTGCCCATCTCCTCCGGCGGGATGGAGTCGCTGTAATGCACCCGACCCTTGTCATCCACCCACTTGTAGAGCTCCGCCGAACCCGTGCCCGGCAGCGCGAGCAGCCATGCGGTCAGCACGACGGTCGCGGTGACGATCCCGTGCCTCATTCCCTATGCCCCCGTCGCTGAATCCCCGCGCCCATCATGCCACGAAGACGCCTGCCGGCTAAGGGCCGTAACACCTAGATCGTGCACAGCTCGCTATCCACGTGAGCCCGGCGGCCAACGTGCCGGGTAAACACGCATCGCGGAACCACCCGGTCACTTGGCCGCCCCCGCACACCCCCGACGACGCTCCCCATAAAGGGCCCGTTCGCGATGCGTCGCGGAACGGCGGGAAGCGCCCGCCCGAGCTCAGCCGGCCGGCCCAACCCCGTAAGCGTCCCGATAGGCGCGCACCGCCTCCAGGCGCTCGGCCGTCGCACCGCTGTCGGCGAGGAAATCCACCAGGGTGTCCAGACCGGCGATGGCGATTACCGGCACGCCGTGGCGCGCGGCCACCTCCTGAGCGGCGGAGCGCTCCCCGCTGCCGCGTTCCTGACGGTCGAGCGCAATCACCACGCCCGCGAGGCTGGCACCGGCTTGTTCGATCAAGGCCACGCTCTCACTGACGGATGTGCCGGCGGTGATCACATCGTCGACCACCAGTACCCGTCCGGCCAGCGGCGCGCCCACGATGTTGCCGCCCTCACCGTGATCCTTCGCCTCCTTGCGGTTAAACGCGTAGGGGATGTCGCGGCCATGGACATCGGCGAGCGCCACCGCCGTGGTCGCCGCCAGCGGAATCCCCTTGTACGCCGGCCCGAAAAGCAGATCGAACGCCAGGCCCGAATCCTCGATGGCCCGGGCGTAGTAACGGCCGAGCCGCGCCAGCGCCGCCCCGGTGTCGAACAGTCCGGCGTTGAAGAAATACGGGCTGCGACGGCCCGATTTCAGGGTGAACTCGCCGAAGCGCAGCACCTCGCGCTCGAGGGCGAACTGGAGAAACTCACGCTGGTACTCCTGCATGGGGCGCCTACTCACTCGATGGTGGGTCGTTCAGGGATCATTCCGGCGCCAAGGATATAGCGCCGGACGGTGATTCCCAACCGCATCCCATCATGCCGATCCCTCCGCATCGCCGGACCGCGACCACGTTTCGCCCTGTGAACCCGAGGGCGCTTCGCGTCGGGGATCATTGGCGTACACTTGAACTCAACTCGCAGTGATCACCTGTATACGTCACCATGCCGCTCAATGCCTTCCATCCCGCCGTCGACGATTGGTTCCGCGGCGAGCTGGGCGAGCCAACGGAGATCCAGCGCCAGGCCTGGCCTGTTATCCGGGGCGGCCGCGATACGCTGATCGCCGCCCCCACCGGCGCGGGAAAGACCCTGGCGGCCTTTCTGGCCGCCATCGATACCCTGGTCCGCGACGGCCTCGACACCGGCCTCGCCGACGAGACCCGTGTACTCTACGTTTCGCCACTGCGGGCATTGTCCAACGACATCCAGCACAACCTGCAAACCCCGCTCGCCGGTATCGCAACGGCCCTGGAAGCCCGCGGCGAATCCCCGGTAAACATACGCGCTTGGGTGCGAACCGGCGATACGCCCGCGGCGGAACGCGAACGCATGCGCCAGCGCCCGCCGCACATCATGGTCACCACGCCGGAATCGCTCTACATCCTGCTCACCGCAGAATCCGGCCGGCGGATACTCGCCAGCGTACGCACCGTCATCGTCGACGAGATCCACGCCCTCGCCGGGAACAAGCGCGGCGCCCACCTCGCACTATCGCTGCAACGGCTGGCACGCCTGACCCGGCAATCGCCCCAGCACGTCGGGCTGTCGGCCACCCAGAAGCCCATAGACGACATCGCCGCCTTCCTCAGCGGCGATCACGGGCGCTGCGAGATCGTCGATACCGGTCACGTGCGCCGGCGCGACCTCGCCGTGGAGGTGCCGGATTCGCCCCTCGCCGCAGTCATGGCCAACGAAGTATGGGAGGAGATCTACGACCGCCTCGCCGAGCACGTTCGCGCACACCGGACCACGCTGATCTTCGTCAACACGCGGCGGCTCGCCGAGCGTGCGGCCCGCCACCTGGCCGAACGCGTGGGCGACGACGCCGTTACCGCCCACCACGGCAGCCTCGCCCGTGAGCACCGCCTGGCAGCGGAACAGCGTCTCAAGCACGGCGAGCTGCGCGCGCTGGTCGCCACCGCCTCGCTGGAGCTCGGCATCGACATCGGCGATGTGGACCTGGTCTGTCAGCTCGGCTCACCCCGGAGCATCGGTACCGTGCTCCAGCGCGTCGGGCGCTCCGGCCACGGCCTCGCCCGGGTGCCCAAGGGCCGGCTCTTCCCGCTGTCCAGGGACGACCTGGTCGAGTGCACGGCACTGCTCGACAGCGTGCAACGCGGCGAGCTCGACCGCATCCACATCCCGACGGCACCACTGGACGTTCTCGCCCAGCAAATCGTCGCCGAGACCGCCGCAGCCGGCGAATGCGACGAAGCCACGCTGTTCGGGACGTTCACCGGGGCGTGGTCGTATCGTGACCTCTCGCGAGAAACCTTCGCGGACGTGGTGGCGATGCTTGCCCGCGGCTTCACAACCCGGCGAGGACGTCGCGGTGCCTACCTCCATCGCGATGCCGTCAATGGGCGATTGCGCCCGCGGCGAGGCGCACGCCTGGTCGCGCTCACCAACGGTGGCGCCATCCCCGATCAGTTCGACTACGACGTGCTGCTCCAGCCCGACGGGCTGCGCGTGGGTTCGGTGAACGAGGACTTCGCCTTCGAGAGCATGCCCGGTGACATATTCCAGCTCGGCAACACGGCGTACCGGATTCTCAAGGTGGAATCCGGTCGGGTGCTGGTCGAGGACGCCCTGGGCGCGCCGCCGAACCTGCCGTTCTGGTTCGGGGAGGCACCGGCACGCAGTGAGGAACTTTCCACCGCGGTATCCCGCCTGCGCGAGGACATCGACCGTGTCCTCGCCGACACCGGCGATGACCCCGACGCCGCGCGCGAATGGCTAATGAGCCACCACGGCCTGGCGGCGGCCGCGGCACGACAGCTCGCCGACTACCTCGCCCTGGGACGGGCGGCGCTGGGCGTGGTGCCCGGTCAGCAGCAGCTCGCCGTGGAGCGGTTTTTCGACGAGGCCGGTGACATGCACCTCGTCATCCACTCGCCCTACGGCTCGCGGGTCAACCGCGCCTGGGGGTTGGCGCTGCGCAAACGTTTCTGCCGGCGCTTCAATTTCGAGCTCCAGGCCGCCGCGCTCGAGGACAGCATCGTCCTCTCCCTGGGCCCGACCCACAGTTTTCCTCTCGACGAGGTCACCGGCTACCTCACCAGCACCAGTGCCCGTGACACGCTCACCCAGGCGCTACTGGACGCGCCATTGTTCGCCACGCGCTGGCGCTGGACGGCCACCATTTCGCTCGCCGTCAAACGCAGCCACAGCGGCCGCCGGCGACCGGCGCAACTCCAGCGTCAGGATGCAGAGGACCTGCTCTCGGTAGTCTTCCCTGACCAGCTCGCCTGCGCCGAGAATCTCGCCGGCGCTCGCGAGATCCCGGACCATCCGCTCGTCACCCAGACGCTCCACGACTGCCTGGCCGAGAGCATGGACACCGACGGGCTGGTGGCATTGCTCGCCCGGCTCGAACGCGGCGAGATCACCGTCACCGCGCGGGATCTCAGCACCCCCTCGCCGCTCGCCGAGGAAGTGATCAACGCCCGCCCCTATGCCTTCCTGGATGACGCCGCCCAGGAGGAACGGCGCACGCTGAGCATCACCAGCGGTGCTACACCGGGTACCCCCGACGCTTGGGCACGACCGGACGCCGCCGCGGTCGCGCGGGTGTGCGCCGAGGTCTGGCCGCACCCCCGGGACGCCGACGAGCTCCACGACGCCCTCGTCACCTATGGGTTCCTCACCGCCGCCGAAGGCGCGGCGGGGGAATGGCGGGCGCTCGTGGACGAGCTGACCCGCCACCACCGGGCCGCCGAGATCGCCATTCCGGGCGGCGAGGTGCTATGGGTAGCGGCGGAACGTCTCGCAGAGCTGCACGCGTTATACCCGGGGTTACAGCCAACGCCCGGCATCCAGGCCACCAGCGACGAACCGGCGGACGCGGAGGTAGCACTGGTCGAGCTGTTACGATCCCGCCTCGAAGGTCTCGGCCCCGTGACCGCCGATCGGCTCTCCGCCCCCCTCGGCATCGATGACACGCGCGTGGCCGCGGCGCTCGCACGGCTCGAAACCGAGGGTTTCGCCGTTCAGGGACAATTCACCGCCGACGCTGAAGCCACCGAGTGGTGCGAACGGGGTCTGCTCGCCCGGATACAACGCTACAGTGTGCAGCGCCGGCGCGCGCGTGCCGAACCCGTCACGCCGCTGCGCTACCTGCGCTTTCTCATCGCCTGGCACGGCCTCCCCGACCGCCGTGAAGGGGTGGAAGCCCTCGCCGGCGCCCTGGAGCAGCTCGAGGGCTTCCCGGTAGCGGCGCAGGCCTGGGAAAGCGACGTATTGCCCGCCCGCGTGGCCGAGTACACCGGCGCACAGCTCGATCAGCTCCTGACCGCCGGGCGATTCACCTGGCTGCGCCTGAGCCGGTCACGTGCCGGCGCCGACGACGGGCGCCGGCAGGCCACACCCGTACGCCATACCCCCATTACCCTGATAGAGCGTACGAACCTGCCCCACTGGCGGACGGTGACCGGACCGCCGCTAACCGACGACCATGAGCTCAGCAGCGGCGCGGCACACGTGCTGGAGGCACTCGCCGAGCGCGGTGCGTCGTTCTTCGCCGACCTGGTCGCCGCCACGGGCATGCTGCGCACCCAGGTGGAAGAAGCACTGGCCGAGCTGGTGGCCTGCGGGCTCGTCACCGCGGATACCTTCGACGGCCTGCGCGCGCTCATCGCCCCCAGTCACAAACGACCGTCGTTCGCACCACGGCGGCGCAAGCGGCGGAACACCGCCCCAGGGGTGGATGCCGCCGGCCGATGGGCGTCGCTGCAAACGACGGCACCGGCCCCCGGCGAGCACCGACGCATGACCGACCTGGCCACCCTGGAACATATCGCCTGGGTGCTGCTGCAACGCTACGGTGTGGTTTTCCGTCGTGTGCTCGACCGCGAGCAGGCCCTGCCGCCCTGGCGGGAGCTGCTTTACGTCTTCCGCTTGCTGGAGGCACGCGGCGAGGTGCATGGTGGCCGTTTCGTGGACCAGTTCGCCGGCGAGCAGTTCGCCCACCCGGAGGCCGTGGGGGCGCTGGCGCGCCACCGCCACGCCGAGCCGGACGATACCCTCGTCGCCATCTCCGCGGCGGACCCCCTCAACCTGATCGGTATCATCACTCCCGGACCTCGCGTGCCGGCCGCCCCCAGCAACCGCATCCTCCTGCGGAGCGGCGCCCCGGTGGCGGTGCAGATCAGCGGCGAGCTGCGCTACCTGGAGACCATGAGCCCCGAGGCGCAGTGGGACGCCCGCACGCGACTGGTGCGCCGGGCGGGGTAGAGGAGCGGCAAGCGACAAGCGGCAAGCGAGATGTATGAAAGGCCAGCGGTCGTGAAGGCCTGAAGACAAAGGCGCAAAGGTTTACCAATCGTCTCAGAGGTATTGCGAATTCCTTGTGCACCGCTCGTTGCCTGAGCGATTACCGCGAAAGGCGGTCGCTCGGCGACAAGGCCGACGTCGCAGGTTCCGAGCCGCGAACGGCAACGGCACCGCGAGCGCCGGCCCGCCACTTTCAACGTTGAACTTGCAACTTTCCGCTAGCACCGGCGTCACCCGGTATTGCGCATGCCCGCAGCGATGCCGTTGATGCAGACCATCAGCGGCTTCAGCAGCTCGTCCTCGCGGCCGCTGCGCACCCGGTTCAGCAGCTCCACCTGCACCAGGTTGAGCGGATCCACGTAGGGGTTGCGCACCGCCACCGAGCGTTGCACTACCGGGAAATCGTCCAGCGGTCGTTCGTGGCCGGTCACCGCGAGCACTGCTTCCAGGGTGCGGGCGTACTGGCCCCGCAGCGACTCGCCGAGGCCACACAGCTCCTGCGGAACGAGGCGGGCGTCGTACCAGGCGGCGACCTGGGGGTCGGCCTTGGCCATCACCATCTCGACCATATCCAGGAACGCACGGAAGAACGGCCAATCCCGGTACATACGCTGCAGCGTCTCGCCATCGCTATCCAGCTCGCCCTGCAGCGCCTCGCCCACGCCGAGCCAGGCCGGCAGCAGCAGCCGGGTCTGCGTCCAGGAGAAAATCCACGGGATCGCACGCAGGCTTTCAACGCCCTTGGTCGGCTTGCGCCGGGCCGGGCGACTGCCGATGGTGAGCTGACCGATCTCGTGTTCCGGGGTGGCATGGCGGAAATAGTCGATGAACTCGGGGGTTTCCCGCACCAGCCCGCGATAGCTTCGCTTGGCGGTCTCGGCGAGGCGGTCCATGAGTTCGCGCCACTCCGGCTCCGGCGATGCCGGCGGGCGCAGGGACGCTTCCAGCACGGCGGTGGTGTAGAGCTCCAGGTTCCGCTGGGCGATGCCCGGCAGACCGAACTTGGCCTGAATCACCTCGCCCTGCTCGGTCACCCGCAGCCTGCCCTGCACGCTGCCCGGGGGCTGGGAGAGAATGGCAGCGTGGGTCGGCCCGCCGCCGCGGCCGATGGAACCACCACGGCCATGGAAGAGCGTGAGCTGGATACCCTGCCGCCGCGCCATGGCGACCAGGCGCTCCTGTGTCTGGTACAGCGCCCAAGCCGCGGTGAGATGACCGGCGTCCTTGCCGGAGTCGGAATAGCCGATCATCACTTCCTGGTGTCCCTGTATGCGCTCGCGATACCACGGGATCTCGAGCAGACGCTCCATCGCCGCCTCGGCGCCGTGCAGGTCGTCCAGGGTCTCGAACAGAGGCACCACGCGCAGGTAGTGCCGTACACCGGCCTCCTTCTGGAGCAGCTCGACGGCGAGAATGTCCGATGGCTGCGCTGCCATGGAGATCACGTAGGCACCGAGGGAATCCGGCCCCAGCTCCGCCATCACCTCGAAGGTCTCGAGCACCTCGCGGACGTCGTCGTCGGCCTGGAAATTCCGCGGAATGAGCGGACGACGGTTGTCCAGCTCGCGCACCAGGAAATCCTGACGCTCACGCTCGCTCCACTCGCTGTAGCTACCCAGTCCGAGCTCGCGGGTAATGGCATCGAGCACCTCGTTGTGCCGGCCCGCCTCCTGGCGCACATCGACACGCATGAGGGTGAGGCCGAACACCGACAGCCGCCGGATGAGATCCAGCAGCCGGCCTTCGGCCACCACACCGGCACCGCAGTGCTGCAGGGAGTGATAGCACTGCAACAACGGCTCGCGCAGCTCGGCAGCTTCCAGATAGATCGGTTCGTCCGGCGGAAGCCGGTCGGAAAGGCGTGCGTCCAGCC
Source organism: Arhodomonas sp. AD133 (assembly GCF_051195215.1). Taxonomy (NCBI): domain Bacteria; kingdom Pseudomonadati; phylum Pseudomonadota; class Gammaproteobacteria; order Chromatiales; family Ectothiorhodospiraceae; genus Arhodomonas; species Arhodomonas sp. AD133. The sequence continues at coordinate 53,559 of NZ_JBNAZM010000014.1, forward strand.
AGTCCAGCGTGTTGTGCAGGCGCTGGCGAACATCCTTGAGAACCTGGCGATACGGTTCCCACGCACCCTGGGCGGCGGCGTCGACGGTTTCGTCGGCGCACTGCAACGACAGCTCCGTGATGAGCTCGCCCACCTCGCGCTCGTAGAGCTGGGCGGCCATCCAGCGGTTGAGCAGGCAAACCTCACGTGTAACCTCGGCGGTCACCCGGGGATTGCCGTCACGGTCGCCACCCATCCACGAGCCGAAACGGATCGGCGCCGTATCCAGGGGCAAATGCCGCCCCGTTCGCCTGTAGAGCTGGCGGTCGAGACGACGCAGATAGCGGGGAATGACGTCCCACAGGGTCTGCTCGATCACCGCCAACCCCCAGCGCGCCTCGTCCTGGGGAGTGGGGCGCTGGCGGCGGATCTCGTCGGTATACCAGGCGCCGGTGATCTCGCGGCGCAGCGCCTGGTGCACCTCTTCGATCTCCTCCGGTGTGGGGTCGAGGCGATCCTGGTGATCGAGCAGGTTCGCGATGCGGTTGTACTTCTGCAGCATGGTGCGCCGGCTCACCTCCGTGGGGTGCGCGGTGAGCACCAGCTCGATGGAAAGCTCGCCGACGGCGCGGTAAAGGGTCTCGCCGTCGACCTCGGCGCCCAGGCGCGCAAAGCTCTCCTCCAGTGAGCCGCGCAGCGGCGAGGAATCCGGATCCCGCAACCAGGCACGGCTGCGGCGTACGCGGTGGTGCTGCTCGGCGATGTTGGCAAGATTGAGGAACTGCGAGAACGCCCGCACCACGGGCATGATCAACTCGTCGGGTAGCTCGGCGAGCGTTCGCTCGAGCTCGGCGGCGGCGTCGCCGTCACCCGCGCGAGCCTCCTTGGCAAGGCGGCGCACTTCCTCGACGACGTGATAGACGTCCTCACCGGCCTGCTCGTAGAGCGTACTGCCGAGCAGGCCGCCGAGCTGGCGGATATCCTCGCGCAGAGGCGCGTCGGTTCGCGATTCGGGCATGTAGGCGACTCCTCCTATCGCCGACGCGCTCGCGTCAGCGTTCGCGAATGTCGACAGAATGTAGCGCAATTACAGGCAGGCTTTCATCTGTCCCCAATGCCACCAACGCTTTGTATACCAAGTATCGACTCTCGGGGGGGCATCCATGTAGTTTTGCTACGCACCCCCCCCCAAAAAAAGCGCCCACCGCAGTGCGATAGGCGCTGGTTCGGTCAGACGCCGTTACTCGGGCAGGCCGAACTGCTCCACGGCGGCGAAGATGTCCGTATCGGAGATGATGCCCACCGGGCGGCCATCGTCCTGGACCACGACCACGCGGCGGATGTTCTCCTTGCTCATCTTCTCCGCGCACTCCTGCAGGCTCATCTCCGCCGGCACGGTCACGAGCGGCTTGCTCGCCACGGTGGTGACCTTCACGTCGGCGGGGCGGCGGCCGGCGGAGACGATGCGGGCGAGCACGTCACGCTGGGTCATGATGCCCCAGGCACCGTCCTCACCGGGCTCGCAGATCACCGAGCTGATGCGCTGCTCGCGCATCAGGTGCATGGCATCCTCCACCGAGGTGTCGGCGGCGACGGAGACGGGCTCCGGATTCATCATCTCGCGCACGCTCTGCGGGGTGCGGCCGGAGGCGATCATCTCCTCCAGCGGCGACGCCACACGGCGCAGCTCGCGGACCTTGCGGTCGTGCTCGATGGCCGCCTCGCGCTCCTGCTGGTACTTGGCGAGATCGATACGCCCCTGCATCTGCTCGATGATGGCGTCGGCGAACTGGCTCGTCTTGACCTCGGTGGCGCCCTCGATCTGGCGGGCGAAGTCGTAGGTAACGATGCCCGTGGTGACCACCTTCTGGTAGGCGGCACGGATCAGGTCGGCCGCCTCGGTCCAGCCGATGTAGTCGAGCATCATCACGCCGGAGAACAGCAGCGAGCCCGGGTTGACCTTGTCCTGGTTCGCGTACTTCGGCGCCGTGCCGTGGGTAGCCTCGAACACGGCGACGTGATCGGACATGTTCGCCCCCGGCGCGATGCCCACACCGCCCACCTCCGCGGCGATGGCGTCGGAGAGGTAGTCGCCGTTCAGATTCATGGTGGCGAGCACGTCGAACTCATTGGGCCGCAGCAGCATCAGCTGAAAGATGATGTCGGCGATGCGGTCCTTGATGACGATCTTGCCCTCGGGGCGCTTGCCACCGTAGGTGGAGTAGAGCTCCTCCTCGGTGATGGTGACATCGCCGAACTCCTCCTTGGCGACCTCGTAGCCCCACTGGCGGAAGGCGCCCTCCGTGAACTTCATGATGTTGCCCTTGTGGACAAGGGTCACGCTTTCACGGTTGTTGTCGACGGCGTACTGGATCGCCTTGCGCACCAGGCGCTTGGAGCCGAAGGGGCTGATGGGCTTCACGCCCAGGCCGGCGTCGTCGAAAAAGGTCTCGCCCATCTCTTCCTTGAGGAAGCGGGTGACCTTCTGATTCTCCTCGCTGCCGGACTGGTACTCGATGCCTGCGTAGACGTCCTCGGTGTTCTCGCGGAAGACCACCACGTCCACATCCTCGGGCTTGCGCAGCGGCGAGGGCACGCCGTCGTAGTGACGCACCGGGCGCACGCAGGCGTAGAGGTCGAGCTTCTGGCGCAGCGCCACGTTGAGCGAGCGGAAGCCACCGCCCACCGGCGTGGTCAGAGGGCCCTTGATGGAGACGATGAGGTCCTGCAGCGCGGCCTGGGTCTCTTCCGGGAAGTAGTCACCATCGTAGAGGCCGGCAGCCTTCTCGCCCATGTAGAGCTCGGCCCAGTGGACCTTGCGCCTGCCGCCATAGGCCTGCTCCACGGCCGCATCCCACACGCGCATGCTCGCACGGGTGATGTCAGGACCGATGCCGTCGCCTTCCACATAGCCGAGAACGGGGTTGTCCGGCACGGAGAGCTTGCCGTCGACGACCTTGAGCTTCTCGCCCGAGTCCGGGTACTGGATGTGCTGGGTCATGGAAACCTCCCTCGAGAGATGGGCCGCGCCGGCTTCTGGCCAGTGCCCCGCAGGGCCGCGCGCCCGGGGTGAATCGGTTGGTGTCGTTAAGAGGCCGCCCGCTCGCGCGTCCGGGGACACCGCGGACCGGTGTGGACGAGTCGGGCCGTCGCCGCGCTCCTCCGGCGCGCTATTCTCCCCGACCGCTCGCGGGCGTTCAAGAAATGCCCGTCCGCAAACGCCCGCCGCGACGGGTGATTTCATGACTCGCGCGTCATCTTTAGGCGGGCTACACTGCCTGCGGCAGCACAACAAGCAGTCCGCGCCGAATCGTTGGCAGGAGGTGACCCGATGCGCGAAGTGGTGGTTGTCAGCGGCGTGCGCACGCCGGTCGGCACTTACGGTGGTTCCCTGAAGGATGTATCCCTCGGCGACCTGGGCGCCGCCGTCGTGCGCGAGGCCGTGAACCGTGCGGGTGTGGCACCGGAAGACGTGGGCCATACGGTGTTCGGTAACGTCATTCACACCGAACCGCGGGACATGTACCTGGCCCGCGTGGCCTCGGTTAACGGCGGTCTCCCGGTGGAGACGCCCGCGCTCACCTTGAACCGTCTCTGCGGCAGCGGGCTCCAGGCAATCCTCACGGCCGCTTCCTACATCCAGCTCGGTGACGCCCACTGCACGGTGGCCGGCGGTGGCGACGCCATGAGCCGTGCCCCCTACTGGCTGCCGAGTGGCCGTTGGGGCCAGCGTATGGGTGACGGCCAGATGCTCGATGCCATGGTGGGCGCCCTCACGGATCCCTTCGACAAGTGCCACATGGGCATCACCGCCGAGAACGTCGCGGAAAAGTGGAGCATTTCCCGTGAGGATCAGGACGCCCTCGCCGCCGAAAGCCACCGTCGCGCCGTCGCTGCCATCGAGGCTGGCTACTTCCGTGAGCAGATCCTGCCGATCGAGATCCCGGGGCGAAAGGGGCCGACGACGGTGGACACCGACGAGGGCCCGCGCCGCGATGTCGACCCGGAGAAAATGGCCGCCATGAAGCCGGTGTTCAAGCGCGACGGCGGCACCGTTACCCCGGGCAATGCCTCGACGCTGAACGACGGCGCCGCCGCAGTGGTGCTCATGGAGCGGGGCCTCGCTGCCGAACGCGGGTTCACCGCCAGGGCACGCCTGGTGGGGGGCACCGTGGCCGCCGTGGATCCCAAATACATGGGCATAGGCCCGGTGCCGGCGGTACGTCGGCTGCTCGACAGAACCGGCGTGGCCAGTAACGACGTGGACGTCTGGGAGATCAATGAAGCCTTTGCCGCCCAGGCACTCGCCGTGACGCACGACCTCGACCTCGATCCGGCGCGGGTCAACCCGAACGGCAGCGGCATCTCCCTGGGGCACCCCATCGGTGCCACCGGCGCCATCCTCACGGTCAAGGCGCTCGCGGAGCTGGAGCGCGTCGACGGCCGGTACGCGGTGGTGACCATGTGCATCGGTGGCGGTCAGGGCATCGCGGCGCTGTTCGAGCGGCCGTGAGCCGGGAGCGCAGCGGCGGGGCGTTCGACGCCCCGCTGATGTGCAGCCTGCTCGCCGAATGCCTGGGCGGCGCCGGCCGCGCCGGCGAGTGGGTGCGCATGCTGGTCAACGGTTTTCGCCCGCGCCCCGATCCGTTGCGCACCCGCGCCGCTTCCGTGGGACAGCTCACCACGCTCACGCGCATTCCCGCCCCCAGCCTGCGTCTGCTCCGCGACGCGCCGGATCTGGATACCTACGTGCAACGGTGGAACGCCCTCGACGCCACATGGTCGGTACCGGTGCGCACCCGTCTCATGCGAACATCGGATGGCAACCTGCACCTGCATCGCCATCGCTTCGACGGCCTGCCGCCCCAACCCCATCAGGACGCCGCGGTCACCGCACTGATGGCCGCCCACCTCCGCGGACAGGGGCTGCACGTCAGCCGGCCCGACGCGGCAAAACCCCTCGAGCTCACCCTTACCCTCGGCGAGCCCGCCGCGACCACGGACTTCTTCCCCCCCGGCGACGCCACGCCGTCGGTATGGTCAACGCTGACAAGCGCGCCGGACGCACACTGGACGCTGGCACGAACGGCAACCCGCCTCGGCGTGTCTGCCCGCACCCTCCAGCGCCAACTTGCCCGTGAGGGCGTGGCCATTCGCCAGCTCAAGGTCGGCGCGCGGGTGACGCTGGCGAGCGGCGCGCTCATCGCGGATGCCCCCTCGGTCACCGAGCTGGCGCATGCGCTTGGTTTCAGCGACTCTGCCCACTTCTCCCATGCCTTCCATCGTGCCAGCGGCGTAACGCCCAGCCGCTACCGGGCTATCGCCATGGCCTGAGGCGGTGGCACGAAAATACAAGCCTCGCCGAACGGCAACGCGCAAGACTCTGCCTCCGCCACACCCCGATACACGGAGGATTACGACGATGCGCGCCGCCGCCCTGTTCCTCGCCGCCGCCGTCATGATGGGCGCCACCCTGCCCCTGGGCCGCACTCTGCGACTCGCTGGCGCCCCGGCGCTGCCGCTGCTCGCCGCGGCCTTCGCGATTGCGGGCCTCACGTTGCTCGTACTCACCGTGCGCCGGGAGCACGGTCAGCTCACCGCACCGCGCACCTGGCGGTTCGCCGCCGTCGCCGCCCTGCTGGGCATGACGCTGCCGCACACCATCGCATTCTCGGCGCTCTCCACCCTCGGGGCCGCCGCTGTGGCCCTCGGCTACGCGTTGCCGCCGGCATTCACGTACCTGCTCGCCCGACTCACAGGCATGGAGAGCGGGCGCCCCGTTCGCCTCGCGGCGACCGCGCTGGCGCTCGCCGGCGGGCTGGTCCTGGCATGGCCGTCGGACACGTCCGTGGAATCCGCGTGGCTCGCGAAGACCGCCGTGCTGCTCCTGCTGCCCTTCTCCCTGGCCGCCGGCAACCTCTATCGCAAGCGTTTCATGCCGCCACGCGCCTCGTCCGCCCTACTGGCGGGGGTTACGCTGACCGCCGCCGCGGTGGAGCTCACGCTCACCACACTGGCCAGCGGTGCATCGTTCACCGGTCCGTGGCTCACGAACCCGGCGTTCGCCGCCCTCGTGATCGCCACCGGCATCGGGTTCGTCTTCTACTTCGCCGCGCAGAAACGCATCGACGTGACCCTTTTCAGCCAGATCGGCAACCTGATGGCCATCACCGCCGCCCTGGTCGCATGGGTCCTGCTCGGCGAGGCTCCGCCGCTCGCGATGGCGCCTGCGGTACCGTTGATCGCGGCGGGGGCCTGGTTGCTCGCGCGGTATCCGGCACACCGCGCGAACGCCAACGCCAGGGAACGCCGGGATGCGTATCTGGACCCGGAGTCAGGATAGCGCAGGTCCCGCAGTCGAACTGGCCGGACGGGGGTGAAACCATCCACGCGCAGCGGTAACGCGAGCGCCCCGCGCGCAAGATGATGAGCACCCTGCCCGGTGTGCCCGTCGAATGGTGACACCGAGCGGCAACACCCCGTGCGCGCTCCCCCCGAGCCGGCGCGCTTGGGCATCGTCAATAGGCCCTAGTAGACTCGAGCGATGAGCATTGACAACGCCCCCGCACCGCTTCGCGACGCCCTGGACACCCTGCCCGAACGGCTACGGGCCGTGGTCGCCGATCAGCTCGCGGACTTTCTCGCCGAGCACGCACCACCGGCCGACGAGCGGATACAGGCGACCCTGCCCCCCGTGTGGGCGGCGAGCGAGTTCGTTGCCCGCACCTGCCAGAAGCGCCCGGCGCTGTTCACCGACATAATCCGGCCGGCGGGGCTCGACACGCCACGAAGCCTCGACGACTACCGCGCGCGGCTCGACGATGCCCTGGCCGACGTGGCGGACACGGACGCCCTGCATCGCAGCCTGCGCCGTTTCCGCGAAGCGGAGATGGTACGCATCGCCTGGCGCGACCTCGCCGGTATCGCGGCGCTCGACGACACGCTCGCCGAGCTCTCGGCCCTCGCCGAGGCCTGTATCGACCGCACCCTCGCCCACCTCTACGCCGCCCGCTGCGAGCGCTGGGGCACACCGCGCAATGCCGCCGGCGAGGCGCAGCAGCTGGTGGTGCTCGGCATGGGCAAGCTCGGCGGTGGCGAGCTCAATTTCTCCTCCGATATCGACCTTGTCTTCGCCTATCCGGAGGCAGGCGAGACCGATGCACGCAGACCCCGCGCCAATGAGGAGTTCTTCAACCGCCTCGGCCGAGAGCTCATCGCCGCACTCGACCAGCAGACCGTCGACGGTCAGGCATTCCGTGTGGACATGCGCCTGCGCCCCTATGGCAGCGCCGGCCCGCTCACACAGAGCTTCCGTGGCATGGAGATCTACTACCAGGACCAGGGCCGCGAGTGGGAGCGCTACGCGCTCATAAAGGCCCGGGTAGTCGGCGGTGACTACGAACGTGGCGCCGAGCTTCTCACCACGCTGCGCCCCTTCATCTACCGGCGCTACCTGGACTACGGGGCATTCGAGAACCTCCGCGAGATGAAGGCCATGGTCGACCGCGAGGTTCGCCGCCGCGGCATGGCGGACAACATCAAGCTCGGCCGCGGCGGCATCCGCGAGATCGAGTTCATCGGCCAGGCGTTCCAGCTCATCCGCGGTGGCCAGGAGCCGGCGCTGCGGGAGCGACGCCTGCTACCCGTACTCGACCGCCTCGCCGGGCAGGGGCAGATCCCCGAATGGGCGCGGGACGAGCTCGTCGAAGGCTACGACTTCCTGCGCCGGACGGAGAACCGGCTCCAGGCGATGCACGACCAGCAGACCCACGAGCTCCCCTCGGACTCACTGGAACGCCAGCGCCTGGCCTTCGCCATGAGCTACGAGGACTACGAGCGCTTCGCCACGGACCTGGAGGCCTGGCGGCAGAGAATTCAGGGACACTTCGATCAGGTCTTCGTCGCACCGCAGGAAGCCGGCGAGGCGGACGGTGCGGCTCTGGACTTCGGCGACGTCTGGGCGGCAACGGCCGACGACGACGAAACCGACGAATTCCTCTACGACGCCGGTTTCCAGCGCCCCTCCCGCGCCCGTGAGCGCATCGCCGCCCTGCGCGAGGGCCACAGTACCCGCTCACTGTCGGCACGGGGCCGGGCGCGGCTGGACCGGCTGATGCCCATGCTCCTGCAGGCGGTGGCCGCCCAGGATCGAGCCGATGCCGCACTGGAGCGGGTGCTCGCGCTGCTCGAGGCGGTGGCCCGCCGCACGGTCTATCTGGCGCTGCTCAACGAGCACCCCATGGCACTGTCACAACTCGTGCAGCTATGCGGCGCGAGCCCCTGGATCGCCCGCCTGCTCACGCGACACCCGGTGCTGCTCGACGAGCTGCTGGACCCTCGCACCCTCTATGCACCGCTGCGCCGTGAAGCGCTCACCACGGAGCTCGCCCGCCGTCTCGACCAGGTGCCCGCCGACGACCTGGAGCAGCAGATGGAGGTGCTTCGCCACTTCCGCCAGGCCAACGTCCTCCGCGTCGCCGCCGCCGACATCGCCGGCGCCATCCCCATCATGGTGGTCAGCGACTACCTCACCGAAATCGCCGAAGTGGTCCTCGAGCAGGTTCTCGCCGTGGCCTGGCATCACGTCACCCGCCGCTTCGGCCAGCCCACCGGCCAGGTGGATGGCGAAGCCGTGGCGCAGGGTTTCGCCATCCTCGCCTACGGCAAGCTCGGCGGCATCGAGCTCGGCTACGGCTCGGACCTGGACCTGGTGTTCATCAACGACGCGAACGGCGAGCAGCTCGTCACCGACGGCGAGAAATCCGTGGAGAACGCCGTGTTCTTCGCCCGGCTCGCCCAGCGGATCATTCACATCCTCTCCACGACCACGCCCGGTGGCGTTCTCTACGAAGTGGACACGCGCCTGCGCCCGAGCGGCAAGTCGGGCCTGCTCGCCACCAGCCTGGATGCCTTCGCGGAATACCAGCATCGCAATGCCTGGACATGGGAGCATCAGGCGCTGGTGCGCGCCCGTGTCGTCGCCGGTGACCGGACACTGGCGGAACGGGTCGAAGCGGTGCGACGGGAAGTGCTCGCCACCGAGCGCGACCGCGAGAGCCTGCGTGCCGAAGTCGCGAACATGCGCGAGCGCATGCGCCGCGAGAAAGCCTCCCGGGAGGCGGACGTCTTCGACCTCAAGCAGGACCGCGGCGGTATCGCGGACATCGAATTTATGGTGCAATATGGCGTCCTTGCCGGTGCCCACGCGAACCCCGGGCTGCTGCGCTTTACCGACAATATCCGTCTGCTCGGCGAGCTGAGTGGCGACAACGGGCTTTTCGGCGCGGACGCCGCCGAAAGGCTGGCGGAAGCCTATCGGGTATTCCGGGCCAAGATTCACCGGCTGACGCTGCAGGAAGAGCCGGCACGCGTGCCCGCGGACGAGTTCCCGAACGAGCGCGAGGCCGTGACGGCACTGTGGGACGAGATCATGGGGGCGGGCCGCGACGAGGCGGCGGCGCCGCAAAGCGAACGGTAGAGCGTGAGGGAGAGCCGCGCATGAGCATGGCGGACCGCGATGGCGTGATCTGGTTGGACGGCGAGTTCGTGCCCTGGCGGGAAGCGAAGGTCCACGTTCTCACTCACACGCTGCACTACGGCTTCGGCGTGTTCGAAGGCGTGCGCGCCTACCAGACCGTGAACGGCCCGGCGATCTTCCGCCTGCGCGAGCACACCAGGCGCCTGCTCGACTCCGCCAAAATCCTCGGCATGCACATGCCGTTCAACGCCGAGCAGATCAACCAGGCCTGCATCGAAACCGTCCGCGAAAACGGTCTGGAGAGTGCCTACCTGCGCCCCATGGCGTTCTACGGCTCCGAAGGCATGGGCCTGCGCGCCGACAATCTCTCCACGCACGTGATGATCGCCGCCTGGGAGTGGGGTGCGTACCTGGGCGCAGAGAACATCGAGCGCGGCATCCGCATCAAGACTTCGTCCTACACCCGGCATCACGTCAACGTGACCATGTGCCGCGCCAAGGCGAACGGCAACTACATCAACTCGATGCTCGCGCTGCAGGAGGCGGTGGCCGCCGGCTACGACGAGGCGCTGCTGCTCGACACCGAGGGATTCGTCGCCGAAGGCTCGGGAGAGAATTTCTTCATGGTGCGCGACGGCGTGATCTATACGCCGGAACTCGCCTCGGCACTCGCCGGCATCACCCGCGACGCCGTGATCCAGCTCGCCGCCGAAGCCGGCTTCGAGATTCGCGAGAAACGCATCACCCGGGACGAGGTCTACGTCTGCGACGAGGCCTTCTTCACGGGCACTGCCGCCGAGGTGACGCCCATCCGCGAACTCGACGGCCGCATCATCGGCGAAGGCGCCCGCGGGCCGATCACGACGCGGCTGCAGAAGCTCTTCTTCGACCAGGTGGAGGGCCGCCGGGACGCCCACCCGGAATGGCTCACACCCGTGGCCTGACCATCGCTCGGGAGGATACGACGTGCCTGACCCGCAGACCCACGACCAGGAGGGCCTGATCGAGCCCAGCTCCGCCCATCGCTACGAGGTGACCGCGGACGACCTGCCACTGTCCTGCCCCATGCCGGGAATGTACCTTTGGAGCTCCCACCCCAAGGTGTACATACCACTGCACAAGACCGGCGAAGGCAAATGCCCCTACTGCGGTGCGGAATATGTGGTCAAGGATTTCGACCCGGACGACCCACGCATCCGCGCCCAACACCGGCGCGAGTGACCGCCTGGCGCCGGCGGACCACCGTCGGCGCCACCTCCACCCGTGTTTCGAGCCCGACTCGTCGACTGCCTGCTGCGCCTCACCGCCCGGCTCCCGCTGCCGCTGTTGTACGCCGCCGGCGGTGCGCTCGGCCGCCTCGCCGACCGCATTCCGAACGACGCCCGCCACATCACGCGGGTGAACGTGGAGCTGTGCTTTCCGGAGCTCGACGAAGCCGGCAAACGCCGCCTCGCCCGCCGGGCGCTCGCCGCGTCGGCACGTAACCTCCTCGAGCTCGGCGCGCTGTGGCACCGGCCACTGCCGCGGACCCGGGCGCTGGTGCGCGAGGTGGACGGTGCAGGGGTGTTCGACGACGCTCTCGCCGAGGGCCGCGGCGTCCTCATCATCGCCCCGCACCTGGGCGCCTGGGAGCTGCTGCAGGCGTGGGTGGCCGCGCGGGCTTCGCTCCATGCCCTTTACCGACCGCCACGCCAGCAGTGGCTGGAGGGGGTCATCACCCGCGCACGCTCGCGCACCGGCGCTCGCATGTGGCCGGCACGCCCTTCGGGCATACGGGCGCTGTTCAAGGCGCTGCGTGCCGGTGAGGCGGTAGGCATCCTCCCGGATCAGCAGCCGCCGGGCGAGGGCGTGTTCGCGCCGTTTTTCGGCCAACCGGCGAAGACCATGACACTGTTCGGCAAGCTCGCCGCGCGTGGCAATGCCCCGGTGCTGGTGGGCTGGGCGGAGCGTCTGCCCGGCGGTCGCGGCTACCGCGTGCACTGGCGCCGCGTGCAGAAACCGGTCGCCGATCCGGACCCCCAGCGGGCGGCCGAGGCACTCAACGACGCGATCGAGGCGGCGGTGCGCGAATGCCCGGAGCAGTACCTGTGGACCTACCGCCGCTTCTCCCGCCAACCCCAGGGTGTGCGCAATCCCTACAAGTGCTTCGCAAGCCGTGGGGGGTGGTTGGTGCGGAGGGATTGATCGCTCGGCGTCGAGAATACGACAAGCAAGCTCGTGCCGCTTCGCGGCGAATGGATCATGCCGGCATCCGATGCGCTTGCGCGCACGTGTGCCGGCCTACGCGAGTTGCACCTTCTCCCCCACCAGGGGCATCGATCCACCGTCCCTCGCGGGAACGCCCGTAGCGTTTACAGGTGCCGGAGGCGGGCGTTGCGGCGGGAGCGTCTGCCGCCGCAACGTCCGCCTCCGGCACACCCCCAACGGTAACCGGTACCTGAGGGGACGCGGGCCGCAATGCGCGATTACGCCTTTCACAAGAAGACGGCTGTAAAGCGAGCCCCGACGGCGGTAAATCCGCGCAATAGGGGCCGGCCACCAGAAGCAGCCGACCCACCGGGATTGACCCCTTCGCGCGGGCCACCTCAGGCGGCGGCTTCCTCGTCCGATTCCTGGTCCACCGAGTTGCGGATGAGGAAGTCGAACGCGCTGAGTGCAGCCTTGGAGCCCTCGCCCATGGCAATGACGATCTGCTTGTACGGCACGGTGGTGGCGTCGCCGGCGGCGAACACGCCCGGCACCGAGGTCTCGCCGCGGGCGTCCACCTCGATCTCGCCGAACTTGCTGAGCTCGATCGAGCCCTGAAGCCACTCGGTGTTGGGCAGCAGGCCGATCTGGACGAATACGCCGGCGAGCGCCACGTGGCGGGTCTCACCAGTGGCACGGTCCTCGTAGTCGAGGCCGTTGACCCTGGAGCCGTCGCCGGTGATCTCGGTAGTCTTCGCCGAGCAGATCACGTCCACGTTGGAGAGGCTGTGCAGCTTCTTCTGCAACACGTCGTCGGCGTTCAATTCGTCGGCGAACTCCAGCACGGTGACGTGGTCGACGATGCCCGCCAGGTCAATGGCCGCCTCGACGCCGGAGTTGCCGCCGCCGATGACGGCAACGTGCTTGCCCTTGAACAGCGGGCCATCGCAGTGCGGGCAGTAGGCAACACCCTTGTTGCGATACGCTTCCTCGCCGGGCACTCCGAGCGCCCGCCACCGCGCTCCGGTGGCAAGCACCAGCGTTCTGGCGCGCAGCGATCCACCGTTGGCCATCTGCACCTCGTGCGGGCGCCCCGGCGCATCGGCGGGCACCAGCCTCTCCGCGCGCTGAAGGTTCATGATGTCCACGCCATACCCCCTGACGTGCTCCTCCATGGAAGCGCTCAGCTTCGGCCCCTCGGTATAGGGCACGGAGATGAAGTTCTCGATGCCCAGGGTATCCTGCACCTGACCGCCGAAGCGCTCAGCGGCGATGCCGGTGGTAATGCCCTTGCGTGCCGCGTAGATGGCCGCCGCCGCTCCGCCAGGGCCGCCGCCGACGACGAGCACGTCGAACACGTTCTTGGCGTTGACCTTCTCCGCCTCGCGTGCCTCCGAGCCGGTGTCGAGTTTGGCGACGATCTCTTCCAGACCCATGCGCCCCTGGGCGAAGGGCTCGCCGTTGAGGAACACGCTCGGCACGGCCATGACCTCGCGGGCCTCGACCTCATCCTGGAACAGGGCACCGTCGATCGACTCGTGACGGATCCTCGGGTTGATCACGCTCATCAGATTGAGCGCCTGCACCACGTCCGGGCAGTTCTGGCACGACAGCGAAAAGAACGTCTCGAAACGGAAGTCGCCGTCCAGCGACTCGATCTGCTCGATCACCTCGCGGGTGGCCTTGGACGGATGACCGCCCACCTGCAGCAGCGCCAGAACGAGCGAGGAGAATTCGTGGCCCATGGGAATGCCGGCGAAACGCACGGCGATGTCGGTACCCGCGCGCTGGATCGTGAACGACGGCCTGCGCACGTCGGCGCCATCGTCGCGCAGCAGAGTGATCTTTTCCGACAGCGCCTTGATCTCGTGGAGCAGCTCGTCGAGCTCCCGCGACTTCTCGCCGTTGTCCAGGGTGGCGACCAGCTCGACCGGCTGCGTCACATTCTCGAGATAGGCCTTCAACTGGTCCTTGAGTTTGGCGTCCAACATCACGACGGCTCCCCCCATCGGCTGAGCTTGGTTCCGGTGCGTCGCCGGCCCGGCTTCGCGTATCCGGCGTGCGCGGGAATATTCTCGGGTAGCGGACCCGGGCCCCCCGGGTCCGCTGGAGCGGCATTCAGATCTTGCCGACCAGGTCCAGGGAAGGCTCGAGCGTCGTCTCGCCCTCCTTCCACTTGGCCGGGCAGACCTCGCCCGGATTGTTGCGAACGTACTGGGCGGCCTTGACCTTGCGCAGCAGGTCGGCGGCATCACGGCCGATGCCCTCGGCGGTCACCTCGACGGCCTGGATGACACCGTCGGGGTCGACCACGAAGGTGGCCCGGTCCGCCACGCCCTCGTTCTCGCGCAGGTTCTCGAAGTTGTTGGTGATCGCGTGGGTGGGATCACCAATCATGGTGTAGTTGATCTTGCCTATGGCCTCGGACGTGTCATGCCAGGCCTTGTGGGCGAAGTGCGTGTCGGTGGACACGCTGTAGATCTCCACACCCAGCTCCTGGAACTCGTCGTAGTGATCGGCGAGATCCTCGAGCTCCGTGGGGCAAACGAACGTGAAGTCGGCCGGGTAGAAGAACACCACCGACCACTTGCCGCGGAGATCCGCATCGGAGACCTCGAAGAACTTGCCCTGCTTGAACGCCTGCGCCTTGAACGGCTTGATCTCGGTGTTGATCAGAGACATCGGTTTACTCCCTACCGTTGAAAATCACGGATAAGGGTAAGGATCCACCAACAATCAATCCAATCGATAGTTTTTCTTGTCGCAATAGGCGGTCGCTATCGAATGTGCGCGCAACCACCTCGGGCGGCAGCGGTCCGCTTTACGCACCGAAGCGGTAGCCAAAGCGCTGAATGTCTTCGGCGTAGTGCCGGGCCACCAGCTCGCGGGTCTCGGGGGTGTAATAGTCGGTATAGGGGCGTCGGCCCCCGGCTTTGCGCCGGTGCGGCAGGTCGGGCGGCGCAATGCCGATGTGACCACAGATCTCGGCGAAATCCTCCGCCAGGCACTCATAGCGCGCGATGTAGTCGACGATCTGCCGGCCCTGGAAGTCGCAGACATACTCCCACTGCCGCTCCTGGGAAATATCCAGGAGGTAGTCGTACTCCCGTTCGGGGTCCAGCTTGGCGTGCAGGAACTGCTCGAAGGTCTCCAGATGGGCGAAGCGATGGGGGCGCTCGCGTTTCAAGTGGTGAAAGGAGCTGACCTGCAGATCCCAGGGGTTGCGCACCACCGCGAACTTGAAGAACCCGTCGAAGAGCTCCCGTGGCAACATCTCCATCGCAGCGATCGCCTTGGCGTGGCGTGGAAACTTGATGCCGAGCGCGTGTTTCGGCCGGGTCGACTGGCTTATCAGGCTGCAGAAGGCGAGCAGCGGCGTGTACGGCCACCCCCAGCGGTACGGGCGCAGCGCGGTACGGATGCTGGTGCCACCGGTTTTGGCGATGTGCACGAAAAGAAAACGGTGGGTATAGGAAATCAGCATGGCGACTCAGTGCGTGTCTCGTCGTCCGCGGGCTCGAGCCCCAGGCAGCGGAGGTAGCCATCGGCGCTCGCTTCCACCGTATAGCCGGCCACCGCCTCCCGCAGCAGCGACGCCGGCGTGGGCTCGGCAAGCACGTGCGCCATGGCCGTGGCGAGCGCCTCATCGTCGCCAACCGGTACCAGCGGGCCGTAGCGCCCGTCGGCGAGGAGCTCACGGGGGCCGCTGGGACAATTCGTCGCCACCACCGGCGTTCCGCAGGCGGCTGCCTCCGTGAGCACATTCGGCGACCCTTCCCAGGCGGAGGAGAGCACGAAGAGGTCGGCTCGGGCCATCCAGGCGTACGGGTTGTGCACCTGCCCCACGAGATCCACCGCCTCCGCCACCCCGGCTTCGGCCGCACAAGTCTCCAGATGCGAGCGCTCGCCGCCCTCGCCGAGAATAATGAGCCGAGCATCGCGCACCCGGCGCATGCGGGCGAAGGCCCGGATAAGGGTGACGAAGTCCTTCTGCCGGGTGAGACGCCCCGCCCCCATCACCACCGGCACCGAACCAGTATCCAGCCACCGATGCACCACCGGCTCGGCAATGAGCCCGGGCAGCTCCGTGGTGATCACCGGGTTGCGCACGACATGAACCCGCTCGGCCGGCAGCCCGGTGATGTGCCGCGTGTCCGCCGCCACCCCTTCGGAAACCGCCACGACGGCGTCGATGCGTGGGTACAGACGCTGCATCGGGGCACAGCGCCACCACCGCTGGATCGCGCTACGCCCCTCCAGCGCCGCGGACAGGTTCGTTCCCAGGCGGCCCACCAGCCGCGTTGGCACCCCTGTGAGCGCCCGCGCGACGATCGCGGTGCGAATGGCTCGATCCTTGGCCGCGAGCAGCGCCGCCGGACGCTGCCGGCGCAGATAGCGGCAGAGTGCCGGCAGGGCCATGCGCGTGTGGTCGGTGCCGGCATCCACGAGCCGCACCCCCGGGGGCAACGGCTCGGCCAGCGCGTTCGCGCCCACGGCAATCAGGTCCACGGCGAACCCGCGTTCCACGAAGGCCCCCAACAGCCGCAGCACCATGCGCTCCACGCCGCCGCGGCCGGAGAAGGACACGAATGCCGCGACGCGGGTATCCGTATCCGCTGCAGCATCCACGCTGCGGCGGCCGGTCCGGTCCGAATGGGTGATAGCCACTACAGCCCAGCTCCCCCTAGTGTCCGGGCACGGACGTTCGTCGTATTGATGAACGCGCCGGCCCGGCGCGGGAATCTCGCGCACCTAACCCGAGCGCCAGGGCGTAGGCCTCCGCACTCGCCGTCAGGGTGTAATCACTCACCGCCTCACGCAGCACTGCCGGTGACGGCGGCGAAGCGAGTGTCTTCTCGATGGCCTGCGCCAGGGCCTGCGGGTCGGCCACGGGCGCAAGCGCACCGAAACGCCCGTCACCCAGGATATCGCGGGGACCACTCACGCAATCGGTGGCGACCGCCGGCGTCCCGAGCGCCATGGCCTCGATGAGCACGTTGGGCTGCCCTTCCCAGCGCGAGGACAGTGCAAAGAGCGCGGCACGGCGCATATAAGCGTAAGGATTGTCCGTGAACCCGGGCAGGGCGACGTCATCCTGCACCCCGAGACGGCGAATGAGCCGCTCCATACGCTGGCGCTGGCGACCTTCGCCGAGAATTACCAACCGCACCGGACGCCGGGCCCGCACGGCAGCGAAAGCGCGGATCAGGGTGGGAAAGTCCTTCTGGCGCCGGAACCCGCCGACACCGAGAATCACCGGTGCCCCCCCGTCCTCGAGCCAGGGATGCGGACACGGCGCCGCCGCCGCGGCGTACAAGTCGTCGTCGATTACCGGGTTGGGCAACACGTGCACCCGCTCCGGGGCCACACCCAACGGCCCCGTGAGCTCGTCGCCCGTGGCCCGGGAAACCACGAGAAAACCGTCCACGTTGCGATAGGTCGCGCGCAGCCGCCGCCGCAACCACCAACGCCGCAACGGATTGCGGGAGCGCTGGCGCACCCGGTGAAGCTGAGGCACACCAATACGACAGTACAGTGGCACTTCCAGGCCGGCACGCGTGAGCACGCCCACCGCCAGCGCTTCGTCTTCGGGCTTGCCGGTGACCAGTCGCGCCGGGCGCTCACACTCGAGATAGGCTTGCAGCTGACCGGCGGGATCGTCTCGTTCGTGCCGGAACACGCGCACATGGGTCTCCAGCTGCTCCACGTAGGGAAGCTCGCCCTTCGGCACCAGGAAGTCCACCGCGAGACCGCGCTCCCGGGCGAAGCCGAGCGCGAGCCGCACCAGCATCCGCTCGACACCGCCTTTTCCGTAACCGCTCAGAAAGATCGCCAGATCACGGCTCATGGGCCCTCCGTCGCAGCCGCCGGGGATACTACCATGCGCGCTCGCCAGCGCCGCGGATCTGATACCATCCGTGTCACACCGACCCAACCGCTATACGCATCACGGGAACCACCGCCGCCGCATGCGCCCGACTTATGACATCGTGCTCTTCGGCATGATAAGCCGCCATCCGGGCAAGAACCGGGGCGGTGTCTCCATGAGTGTGCGCCGGCTGGCCAATGCCCTGAACGCGCAAGGCACCCGGGTGGCGATCGTCACCTCCCAGGCCGCCTGTCACGACGAGTGGCTGGAGCACGTCGATCCGGCCGTCACCGTCATCGCCCATCGCCGGCTCTCGCGGCTGCGGCTGAGTCTCGCGATGGCACGGTTTCTCGCCGTGCATCGTCCACGAAGCGTGGTCGCTTTCGACCAGCGTGCCGGGCTCATCCTTCGGCGAACGCCGCGCCTGCCTGGCACCACCCCCCGTTTGTTCTGGTCACCGCGGGTTGCGGTATCGGCCCGTACCGCAGCAGCCGGCGATCGCGCCCGGGTCCGCCGTGTGCGCGAAATTCGCGCCATACACCGCGACTTCGACGGTATCATCGCCATCTCCCACGGGCTTGCGGAAGACCTTACCGCCTTCGCCGGCATTCCGGCCGACGCCATTACCACGATCCACAACCCTGTGATCGACGCCGCATTCAGCCAGGCTGCGGCCCGGCCCTGCCCAAAGACACCGGAGATTCCCCCGCAGCGACGCCTGATCGTCACCACCGGCCGCCTCACCGGCCAGAAAGATCACGCTACGCTGATCGCCGCCTTCGGTCGCGTCCAGGAGCGAGTTCCATCGCATTTGCTGATCATAGGCGAAGGCCCGGAGCGCGCCGCGCTGGAGCACCGCATCACCGAAGCCGGGCTCGCCGGGCACGTGAGCCTTCCCGGACACATCACCAACCCGCTGCCGCTGATGGCGCGCGCCGACGTCTTCGCGCTTTCGTCACGCTGGGAAGGCTTCGGCAACGTGCTCGCCGAGGCTCTCGCCCTGGGGCGGCCGGTGGTGGCCACGGACTGCCCGTTCGGCCCGCGGGAAATTCTCGACCACGGCCGCTACGGCGCGTTGACGCCCGTGGGTGATGCCGATGCCATGGCCGATGCCCTGTTGCAAACGCTCGCCGCACCGCCTGCGCCGGCTCACCAGCGCACCGGCAGCACGCGTTTCGATGCCGAACACATCGCCGCCCGCTACCGCCAGCTCATGCTGGCGCGGACGTGATACCCAGACGTTACTAACCTTTGCGAAAGTATTGCCAGGTTTCAGCGCCACTGCGCGGTGTCTCGGCAAGGCGCGGGAGCGCCGGCGTGGCGAGGCTCACGTCAAGCGAGCGCAACGCCGCCGAGGCGCCGCGCAGTGGCGCCCTGCGGGTGGCCGTGTGCGCCGCTGTGGACTGCGTTGCTCGTCGCTCATGTAGAGCTGCTACACCACACTCCTCGCGCCACTGACCGTCGAGGCGAGTGACTCGGGATACCGCAAGCCCACAGTGGCGGCGTACCGCCACGGCTTGTCGAAGCGAACAGCGGCGCACACGGCCACTGAAACCTGGCAATACTTTCGCAAAGGTTAGTACCGGGCACGCCAGCCGCGGGCGACGGCGAGACCGGCGAAAAGCGCGAGCACGAACGGCGCGCGATAGCCGCCAAGCACGTGGTTCGACATGGAAGCGCCGAACATGGCAATCAACACGACGAGACTGAGCACGGCGTAGCCCTCGCGTTCTCCGGCCCGTAGTGCCCGCCGGGCGTACCAGGCAGGCACTAGGAAGAACGCCGCGAAAAACGCGAGCCCCGGCATCCCGTATTCCACCCACATCACCAGGGCACTGTTGTGGAGATGCTCGACGCCATAATGCGCCACCACGGCGTCACCCGACGCCGCGAGGACGGCAGCGTCGGTACCCGGCCCCTGACCCAGCCAGGGCCGCTCGCTCACCGCCTCGATGCCGACTTGGTAGATATGCAGGCGCTGGCCCACGGAAGTTTCCGTATCCACGTCTTGCCACTCGCCCACCAAGGCACTGACGAGCGCGTCGTGCTCGCCGCGCCAGCGTTCCAGCATGCCCTCCCCCAGCACCAGGGTGGCGCCAATGAGCACCGACGCGAGCCCGAGGATGGCGACGACGAGCGCCGGCCAGCGGCAACGGTTCGCCGTACCGGCTCGAAGCAGGGCGACAACAAGCACGGGTAAGAGCACGATTGCGAGCAGCCACACGGCGCGCGTCTGCGACAGGAACACGCCGGCCAGCGTGACCGCCGCGAGGACCAGCAGCGCCCCCCCCGCACCGAGACGTACCGGCCGCGACCACGATGGCTGCTGCGAGACCCTGTAGGCCGCGAGAATCGCACACAGCGCCCCGATCAGCGCCCACAGAGCGAAATTGACCGCCGAGTCGCCGAACGACGCCCGCGCGCTGCCGGCGAGCAGCGCCCAGCCGTCCTCGGCCTGCCAGCGCGCCAGCACCCTGGCAAGGAGCCCCAGAGGCAGGAGGGCGATCGTCCAGGCAGCAGCCGACGGCAGGCGCTCGAACCAGAAAGCGAGCACCAGTATCGACAGCAACCCACCCTGGACGTACGGCGCGGTGGCGGCAAACGGCGCGAGCGTACCAGAGAGGGTCGCCGACACGGCGGCGTAGATGCCGATGTAGCCAAGGTAGGCGAGCGTGATCCGTCCGGCGAGGGTGTGGACGAGATATCGCAGGAGCCCGTCGCGCATGACGACGGCGGCGATCAGGAGCAGACCGAGCGCCGAGTTGGCCCAGCTCACCTTGTAGGTCGCACTGAACGCGAACACGGCGACGAGCGCCAGTGCCACGCGCTCCGCCCAGCGTGGCGACCGACTCGCTGTGCCCCATAGCCCGCTCACGCCTGCACGCATCGACGCCAGACAGACTCGTTGCCGTTCACCATGGCCTCCACGGAGAAGGCCCGGAGCACACGTTCCCGCCCCGCCGCACCCAGCCGTTCCCGGATATCGGGTTCGGCGAGCAGGCCGATAACCGCCCGTGCCAGCGCGTTCGCATCGCCGACCGGAACCAGGTGCCCGTTCTCGCCATCGACCACCACCTCAGGGATACCGCCCACCGGGGTGGCGACCACCGGTACCTCGCAGGCAGCCGCCTGCAGCAGCGAGACGCCGAGCCCTTCCATGTAGGCGGGGTGGGCGAGCACGTCGAGGCAGGGCATCACCTGTTCGAGATCATCGCGAAAACCGGCGAAGACGAAGCGTTCCGCAAGCCCCGCCTCTGCCACTGCCGCACGGATTGCGTCGACCTCCGGGCCCTGGCCGAAAAGCAGAAAACGGGTGCGTGGCTGCGTGGCCAGAATGGCCGACGCCGCCTCGACGAGCAACCGATGCCCCTTCCGAGGGATGAACTGGGCGACCATGCCAACGGTCTGCTCATCGGCGTCCAGCGAGAAGATGCGCCGGAACCATTCACGGTCGCCGCCGGGGCGATAGCGCTCGGTGTCCACCGCGCTCGGTACGCAGGTCACCTTCTCCGGCGGCACGCCTTCGGCGAGCAGAACGCGGCGGATGCCCTCGGAGATCGTCACGACGTGGGCATAGAGGCGATACTTCAGCGCGACCTGCCAGCGGCGTTCCGGGTTGTCCACGCGCCGGCTGAGCACCGCCGGCACGCCGGCGAAACGCGCGGCGATACCACCGAGCACGTCCGCACCGCGGCGACTGTGCAGGTGGACCAGGTCGGCGCACTCCTCGCGCAGCACCCGGACGAGCCGGCGTGCGAACCCAATGTCCAGATCGCCGCGTACCGGAATGGCCACGACACGGTCGGCGACGCCCTCGGCGGCCGCAGCGATTTCGCTGCCCGCGGGGCAGACGAGCACGTGCCGGCCCGGATGCTCGCGCACGCCGCGCAGGAGAAAGAGCACCTGGAGGGCGCCGCCGTAGAGGTGCATCCCCGTCTCCACGTGGACGACGGTCATGCCGCCTCCATGAGCGACCGGGTCAGCGCATACACGTCATCGGCGCGATGCAGCCGCATGCAACTGAACACGCCGCCGCACAGTGGACGGCGCCGGCACGGCGAACACCACAGGGGTTCGTAAAGCACCCGGGTCACCGGGCTGTCGGTCTCCAGGTACGGCCGGGTCGAGCCGAACAACGCCACCGTGGGCACGTTGAACGCGCTGCCCATATGGGTGAGCGCGGTATCCACGCCCACCAATGCACGGGCGCCGGCGACCACCGCAGCGCTCGCGCGCAGCGACAGCTTGCCGGCGAGACTCACCGCGGCGGTGTCGGCGGTCAGCCGCGCCGCGGCCTCCCTGTCATCTCCTCCGCCGAGAATCACCGGGGTCACGCCTGCCTCGGCGGAGAAGTGCCCCGCCAGGCAACGCCAGCGCTCCTCGAACCAATGCTTCTGGGGGCGGGTCGTAAACGGGGCGAACACCACGTGATCGCCGACCACCCCAGCGCCGGAGACGGCTTCCCGGGCGGCGGCACGATCGTCCTCGGCAAGCGCGAGGTCCATGGGAAAACGCTGCGCATCGACGCCAAGGTGTTCGGCAAGCGCACGGTATTCGCTCCCGATACGCGGATCGTCGCGGGGTGGTGCGAGAACACGCGTCATCAACCGTTCGCTACCCTCGCGCGAGGCAATGCCGATGCGTTCGCCCGCACCGGTGATACGCGCCCATGACCCGCTCTTGAGCAACCCCTGGGTGTCCAGCACCAGATCGAACTCACGTGCACGCAGCTCGCGTACGAAGGCTCTCACCGAGCGCACGAGCTCAGGGTAGCGACGCTCGCCGCGCAGCCGCTGCCACTCGCCGCGCGGCCAGACCATGACCTCATCGAGACGCGGGTTGGCCTGCAACAGGCTGGCGCCGGCGGGCTCGGCGAGCCAGGCGATATGGGCGTCCGGCCACCGGGCGCGCAACGCCGGGATCAACCCGGATGCCATGACGATGTCGCCGAGCGCCGAAAGCCGGATCACCAGAATACGGCGCATCAGCCGGCCTCCCGATGGCGGCCGTTGCGCAGACGTTCGTAGAGGCTCACGTAGCCATCGACGACGGCGGTCTCGCCGTGCTCGCGCTCCAGCGTCTCACGCCCGGCGGTGACCAGCGATGCGCGTTGGCTGTCATCGAGGGCCAGCAGCTCGGCGAGCACCGCCGCCAGCCCCGCCGGGTCCTCGCAGGGCGCCAGCAGACCGTTGTCCCCGTCGCGGACGATCTCGTTCGCCCCGGGCGTGCGGGTACCCGCCACCGGCAGCTCATGATTCCAGCCTTCCAGGATGACGTTGCCCAGCGTCTCGTGGCGCGAGGGACAGACGAGAACATCACCGAGCGCGAACCAGGGGTCGGGATCATCCTGCCAGCCGGGCCAGTGCACGCGCGGCGCCACGCCCAGCTCGGCGGCGAGCGCCCGCAGGTCACCGGCGAGCGGTCCATCGCCAACGATAATGAGATGCAATGGCCTGCCGCCGTGCTCGGCGGGCAGACGCGCGAAGGCCCGCAGAAGGTCGTCGAAGCCCTTGATATCGATGAACCGCCCCAGCGTGAACACCACCCGGGCCTCCTCGGGGAGGCCAAGGCGCAGGCGCAGCGCCGCCCGCTCCCCCGCCGTCACGGTTCGCGGGGGTGGCACGAAATTGCCGATGTGGAAGACGCGCTCGGCGGGCAGTCCCTCGCGCACCAGATAATCACAGACACCACGGGTGTTACCGACCCAGGCATCGCAATGACGGTAATACCCATCGAGCTTGTAGTAGCCACCAAGGCGTGCGATGTGAGACGCACCGAGACGTGCCGGCACCCTGGTCAGTCGCGTCGCCCGCCCCATGTACGTCTGCACCGCGTCGGGTCGCTCCCGGCGCAACAGCCGCCGCAGACGCGCAACGGTGCCGGCGTCCCACTTGTTGGCGAAGGGAAGGTGGTACTGACGCACGCCCGAAGCCGCGAGTGCACGCGCCACCGGACTGCCCGGACGATTGACCGCCACGGTCTCGTGGCCGGCGGCGTTGAGGGCCTCGATCAGACGCACGTAGAAGCGGTCCGCCCCCCCGAACTGCCGGCTGCCGAGCACGTGCACGCTTTTCATGCGGCCCGGGCACCACCGGCGCGGTCCTTGCGCGCATGCTTGCAGTGAAGTTTCCAGAGAAAACCGATGAGGTTGTCCCCGTAGGAAATCGCCTTGCGGGGGATCTCCTGCGCGCCATCGGCGGTGTTCGCGGCACCGCGGATACAGGTAAGCCCGCTGGCATAGCCGGCCTCGGCGACGAGTTCCCGGCTGCGGACGTCGTAGTCGCCGTAGGGATAGCAGAAATGGCGTACCGGCACGCCGAGCAGCGTCTCCAGGCGAACCTTGCTCTCGTGGATCTCCCGCCGCTGCGCGGTTTCGTCCAGGCGGGAGAGCCGCGGGTGGCTCAGGGTGTGGGAACCGAACGTCACGCCCTCCGCGCTCAGGGCACGCAGGGTGTCCGCATCCATGAGCGGCGCCTTCGCCTGCCCGTCACCAAGCCACTCCGCCCGCCCGCCGATATGGTCGGCGACCAGGAAAACCGTCGCGGGAAAGCCATGGCGCCGCAGCACCGGCCAGGCATGCTCGCGGAAATTCTCGTAGCCGTCGTCGAAGGTGAGCACCACCGCGCGGGGCGGCAGGGTCGCGTCCCCGTAGAGTCCATCGAGCAGGCGGTCGAGACCGATGACGTTGTAGCGGAACCGGCGCAGCCAGGCCATCTGGGCCCGGAATCGGCGCACATGACAGTAACCTGCCCGGTGCAGCTTGGGTGCGGCGAACGGCCCCACCTGGTGATACATCAACACGGAGACCGGCGGTTCGGCAGGCGGCATCGACTCGCTCATCCCTGGGGCGTGGCGTGAACGCACGGCGCGGAGTTTACTAAGCTTGCGTGCGGCATTGCCATGCATCAGTTCCGCGCCAGCCGTTCCACAATACCGGTGGTGGAGTAGCCGTCCACCAGCGGCAGAATACGCACCTCGCCGCCGCGAGCGAGCACGTGCTCGTGCCCGGCCACGTCCTCGACGCCGTAGTCGCCGCCCTTGACCAGCACGTCCGGGGACACCGTCTCGATCACGCGCGTAGGAGTATCCTCGGCAAACGGCACGACCCAGTCCACGCTCGCCAGCCCCGCGAGCACCGCCATGCGATGCGCCAGCGGGTTCACCGGCCGTGCCTCGCCCTTGAGCCGACGCACCGAGGTGTCGTCGTTCACCGCCACCACGAGGCGGTCACCGAGGGCGCGCGCCTGCTCCAGGCAGGCGACGTGGCCCGGGTGGAGAATGTCGAAACAGCCGTTGGTCATGACCACGACTTCCTGCCGCGCGCGCGCGGCGGCCACCCTTTCGAGCAGCTCTGCCTCACCGAGCACATCGTGACGGCCCCCGCCGGGCTGCCAGCGCCGCGCGGCACTGCGAAGCTCGGCGGCACTCGCCGTGGCAGTACCCAGCTTCCCCACGACCACGCCTGCGGCCAGATTGGCGACGGCCGCCGCCTGGGTGAGATCATCGCCGGCAGCGAGCGCCGCGGCGAACACCGCGATGACCGTGTCCCCGGCACCGGTGACATCGAAGACCTCCTGCGCCTGGGCTGGAATGTGCACCGGCTCGGCGCCCCGGCGCAGCAGCGTCATACCTTCTTCGCCCCGGGTGACCAGCAATGCGTCCACCTCCAGCTGCTCGGCGAGCGCCGCACCGCGGGCGTGAAGCGTCGCCTCGTCGGCGCACGTACCCACCACACGCTCGAATTCCGAGCGGTTCGGCGTGATTACCGTCGCTCCCCGGTAGGCCTGGAGGTCCACCCGCTTCGGGTCGACGAGCACGGGCAGACCGCGGGAACGGGCTGCCGCGATCAACGGTCCGGGGTCGCCGAGGGCCCCCTTCGCGTAGTCGGAGAGAATGAGCGCGTCCATGCCATCGAGTGCCGACTCGATGGCGGCGGAGGACAACGCCGGCACACGCTCGGCGGCATCCTCGAAATCCAGGCGAATCATCTGCTGGTGCTGGCTGACCACGCGCAGCTTCGTGATCGTTCGCATCGCTGAATGACGCTGCCAGTGGCACTCGACGCCGTCGCCCATCAGCGCCCGGCCGAGCGCTCCGGCGGCCTCGTCCTCACCCACCGGGGCAACCAGACGGGCCCGCCCCCCCAGGGCGGAGACACCGCGTGCCACGTTCGCGGCACCACCGGGGCGATCACTCGCCTCGCCCACGCGAACCACCGGCACCGGTGCCTCCGGCGAAATCCGTGCGGTTTCGCCGTACCAGTAACGATCCAGCATGACGTCACCGGCCACGAGCAGGGCCACATTGTCGAACTCGGGTATCCTCATGAGCGTTTCCTGCGTCTGCGCCGCGTCCGCGTATAGGGTCGCGACTCGCCCTCCGGGCGCGTCTTGAAGCGCCGATGCACCCAATAGTACTGATCCGGGTAGCGGCGCACCTCCGCCTCCAGGGACGCATTCAGCCGCGTCGCGTCGGCGAGGTCATCCCCGCTGGGGAAGCCCTCCAGCGGTGCCCCGAGCTTCACCACGTAGCCGGCGCCATCTTCGCGAGCGAGCCCGTAACAGGGAATCACCGCGGCGCCGGAAAGCCTCGCCAGACGCGAGGTCATGGTAATCGTGGCCGCCGGCACGCCGAAAAACGGTGCGAACACGGCGTGGCGCCGACCGTAGTCCTGATCCGGCGGATACCACACCACCCGGCGCGCACGCAGCGCCCGCACCAGCGCCCGCATGTCGCGACGGTCGAAGGCGTGCTCCAGGTGACGCCGCCGGCTCTCGCCCATGAAATGCTCGATCACCGCGTTGCGATTCTGCCGGTAGATCACCTGGAAGGGGAACTCCCGGGCCAGGATCCGCCCGGAGATATCCAGCGGAATGAAGTGCGCGCTGACCAGGATGACGCCACGGCCTTCGGCCAGGGCGCGGTGCACGTGCTCGACGCCTTCCACATGCCCGAGCCGGGCGATGCGGCGCTCGGGCGCCCACCAGGCCAACGCCAGCTCCACCAGTCCGCGTCCGGTGCGACGGAAATTGCGCCTTGCCAGGGTGTCGCGCTCGGCGCTGGACCACTCGGGAAAGCACAGCCGCAGATTGGTATCGACGATATGGCGGCGATAGGGAATGAGGTACCAGGCGAGCCACCCGAGCACATCCCCCACGGCCATGCCCCAGCGATACGGCAGGCGAGCGGCGCCCCACAATACTCCAATGCCCAGCCAGGTCAGCCAGTAACGCGGCGCGAGCAGCTTGCGATCCATGGACGATACGCGTGGATGAGACAAGCGGTGCAGTATACCAGACGGCCGGTAGCGCACCGCTATGCTAGTGTGCGCGGCGATGGATCCACGCACACCTTACACTGCCGCCCTGCGTGTGGCGACACCGTTACTGTTCGCGCGCCTGCTCTGGCGCGCGCGCCGGGCGCCCGGCTACCGGGCGCGCTGGGGTGAACGGCTCGGCTACGCACCCGCCCTGCCCGGCGGGTGCATCTGGGTGCATGCGGTCTCGGTGGGTGAGACCATCGCCGCACGCGGGCTGATCGAACGGCTCATGCACGAGCACCATGATCGGCCCATGCTGGTGACTTCCACCACCCCCACCGGCTCCGCGCGCGTACGCGCGCTGTTCGGCGACCGCGTCCACCACTGCTACCTGCCCTACGATGTCCCCGGAGCGGTATGCCGATTCCTCGACCGTACTCAGCCCTCGCTGGGCATCGTCATGGAGACCGAGATCTGGCCGAACCTGCTCGCCGCCGCCGAGCAGCGCCGCGTGCCGGTCATGCTGGCCAATGCTCGCCTGTCGGCGCGTTCGGCGGCGGGGTATGCCCGGGTACCGCGGCTCGCTGCCGCCGCGCTTCGTCGCTTCGCCGCCATCGCCGCACAAACCGAAGCGGATGCCGCGCGTTTGCGCACGCTCGGGGCACCACCCGAACGCATCGCGGTCACCGGCAGCCTCAAGTTCGACCAGGAAGTAAGCGAGGCACACCGAGTGGCAGGGCGAACGCTTCGTGCGGTGCTCGGCACACGACCCGTCTGGGTCGCAGCGAGCACCCACGAGGGCGAAGACGCCGCGGTGCTCGATGCACACCGCTCACTACGGCAGCGCGTCACCGACGCCGCGTTGGTCCTGGTGCCCCGCCATCCCGAGCGGTTCGATGCCGTCGCCCGCCAGGCGCAGGCGGCAGGATTCCGTATCGCCCGCCGCTCGGTCGCCACACAGGCCGAACTCGAGCCCGCGGAGGTGATCATCGGTGACACCATGGGTGAGCTCCCTGCGCTGCTGGCCGCCGGCGACCTGGCTTTCATGGGGGGAAGCCTGGTGGACGTGGGCGGGCACAACCCCCTGGAACCGGCCGCGCTTGCCCTGCCCGTGCTCACCGGCCCGGCCGTGCACAATTTCAGCGAGATCTTCAGGATGCTGGAATCGGCGGGTGCGGCACGTTTCGTCAGCGACGGTGGAACACTCGCGGCGGCGGTCGAAGCCCTGTTCACCGATCCTCAGATACGGACCGACATGGGCGCGGCCGCGGCGGCCGTGATGGCGGCCAACCGCGGTGCGCTGGAGCGGGTCACTGCGACGGCGACGCGTCTTCTTCGGAGTCGATAGCCTCGACACTCACGTACGGCCCCACCTCCTCGGCGAGCAGCTGGTTGATCGAGGCGAGATCGTCCTCGCCCAGACTGCCGACGGTCTCCTGCAGCCGCAGTGTATTCAGCAGGTAGTCGTGCCGGGCCTGCTGGTAGTCGCGTTCAGCCTCGAAAAGCCGCTGCTGGGCGTCGAGCACATCCACGATGGTACGCGTGCCCACCTCGAAGCCGGCTTCGGTGGCGGACAGCGCCGTGCGGTTGGACGTGCGTGCCTGATCCAGCGCCTGCACGCGCTGAAGCGCCGTCTGCACGCCGCGGTAAGCGTCCGCCGCGGCGCGGGTGACGCTGCGCCGGGTGGCCTCCAGTGCGGCCCGCGCCTCGGTGTACTGGGACTGTGTCTCGCGCACCCGCGAGCTCGTCTCCCCACCGGTGTATAGCGGCACGGTGAGCTCCAGGCCAGCGGCGAGTTCCTGGCTATCCGAGCCACCGGTCACCCCCGAGGAACCAACGCCGCCGCTGGCGTGGCTACCGCCGTAGCTCGCCACGGCGTCGACCTGCGGGTAGTGTCCGCCACGGGCGACGTCCACGCGCTCCATGGCCGCCTCCGCCGACCGGCGGGCCGCCGTCAGATCCCAGTTCTGCTCCTCGGCACGCTGCCGCCACGCATCCTCCTCGGCCGGCGAGGGCGCGGTGAGCTCGACGCCCTCACGCACGCGGGCGAGGTCCTCATAGCTCGCGCCGGTTACCTCGCGAAGGCTCGCCAGTGCGCTTTCCAGGGCGTTCTCGGCCTGAATCACACCGGCACGGGCGGTATCGTAGCGCGCCTTGGCCTCCTCCACGTCGGTACGCGCGATGAGCCCGACATCGAAGCGCTCGCGGGCCTGCTCGAGCTGGCGGTTGATCGCCTTGAGCTGGGCCTGGGCCGCCTGCAGCGCGACCTGGGCATCGAGCACACCGAAATAGCGTTCCGCGACACGGGTCATCAGTGCCTGCTCGGCACTGGCGAAGCGCGCCGTCGCCTGGGCTACCGACGCCTCCGCCACATCGAGCTGCTCAAAGGCGTCATAACGGAATACCGGTTGACGCAGCTCCACACCGTAGCTCACGGAATTGAAGCTCTCGTTCATGGACGGCGCCCCGTCCGGGTCGACATCCTGGTAGGTGCGCTGCGCCGAGGCGTTGGCGCCGATCTCCGGAAGAATGCCGGCCCGCGCCTGGGGCAACGCTTCCCGGGCGGTTGTCAGCTCGGCCTGCGCCTGCTGGAACGTCGGGTCGCTCTCGCGGGCCTGGCGATAGGCATCGATCAGGTCCTCGGCAGCCACCGCCGGCAGCGACGCCGCAGTCAGCACCGCGGTGAGCACGATACGTTTCATCATCCACTGGACTCCCTTCAGTAGCGTGGCACGGCCGCATCCACGTGCTGCGACCACGCATCGATACCGCCACTAAGATTGATGATTTCGTCGAATCCGGCCCGTTCGAGCCACTGCCCGGCCATGGCGCTGCGCACGCCGTGATGACAGATCACCGCCGTGGGGCGGCGCGGATCGAGCTCCGCGGCGCGCTGCGGCAACTCGGCGAGCGGAATGTGATGGGTCCCCGCGATGGCCGCGGTATCGACTTCCCAGGGCTCGCGCACATCGACGAGCTGGAGGTTCGGCTCCGCCTGCAGGCGGGCGGCCAGCGCCGGCGCGTCTAGTGATTCCATGCCGTCCCGGAGACCACCCTAGAGCTCGAACCGGGGGGTGACCCGGGCGCCGCGCAGCGGCGGTATGCTGGTATCGAACAGGCTCTCCACGGCCCACTGGTCATCCGCCACCCGCGTGATGAGCAATGCCTCCATGATCGGCAGCTGGCCAACCACGACGATGAGCCGCCCACCGATGGCAAGCGTACGGTGAAACCCCTGGTGCAACTCGGGCAGGGAACCGGTGACAGCGATGACGTCATAGCGATGACCGTCATCCCAGCCCGCCGCGGCATCGCCGACCTCGAGGCGGACGTTCTCGACGCCGCGGCTGGCGAGGTGCTCGGCGGCAAGCTCCCGGAAACTCTCGTGTATGTCCACGCTGGTGACCTCGCCTGCCAGCCGTGCGAGGCAGGCAGCGAAGTAACCGCTCCCGGTACCGATCTCCAGCGCGCGTTCACCGGGTTGTGGTTCGAGCGCCTGCAGCATGCGGGCCTCCACCCGCGGCTCGAGCATTACTTCATCATGGGCCAGCGGCAGCTGCAGGTCCGCGTACGCGAGATTGCGGTACTGGGCGGGGACGAAGTCCTCGCGCGGCAGCGCCTCGAGTACGTCCAGGATACGGTCGTTGAGCACCTCCCAGGGCCGAACCTGCTGCTCGACCATGTTGAAACGTGCCCGCTCGAGATTGACTTCGGTCATGCCGCGATCCTCGGTTCATCCACCCCACGGAAACCGGTCCAAGACTAAGCACTTTGCTATTACCAGGCAACCGCATGACCGTACAATCACTTGAGTGGCTTCCACGCCCCGCGCCCGCAACAGCCGGCCTCAGGGCAGTAGCGCCTTGGCCGCCCCCAGCCCCGTCAGCCAGGCGCGCCACAAAGCCAGCGCCAGGCCGATCAGCGAACGGCTGTCGCGTCGCTTCCAGGCCGGGCGGCGCATCCCCAGCAGGAATCCGCCGACACCCGCGGCAGCCAGCACCGACGGCCGGCCGGCCACACGCCGAAACGCCTGACGGCAACGCCCCCGTGCCGCCGCGAGCGTCTCACGATCGCTCTTCAGCCGCAGGCGCTGACGACGCACTGCCCGTTTGAGTCCGTGCATCCTCGCCTCCGCCCAGCAACAGTTCCCGCGTATGCTCGAAGGTGAGCCAGCGCGACAACCGGCGCAGGTACCAGCCCACTGCCCAGGCACCGGCAACGTTCACGCCGGCGAGAGCGAGCAGCACCCAGACCACGGGGGCCCCGACGGCCGTCACCCACACGAGCACTGCCGCCTGCGCCAGAAGCCAGGCGGCAGTGACAAGGATCGCGGCTGCGACGCCCGCCCCCACCATTCGCACCGCGGCGAGGCCGGCCAGACGCGTCTCCAGGGCGGCGAGCTCACCGGCATCGGCGGCAAACCGGCGGTAACCGGCAACGACTTCACCGACCGCCGTCGCCGCCTCGGTGAATGGTCCACCTTCCTGTGAAGCTCGACCGTCGCCCTCGCTCATGCTCACCGCCGGCGCAACAGCGCCCCGACGATGAAGCCCGCAGCCGCGGCGATCCCCAGGCTGGTATAGGGATGCGTGCGGAGATAGCCGTTGAGTTGCTCGTAGACTTCCTCGCCTTCGCTGCGGGCACGCTGGCGCGCCTCGTTTACACGACTAGCAGCGTCGGCGCCGCGTTCGCGGATGCGCTCCTCGGCGTAGCCGCCGCGTTCGGCGAGTCGGTCCACGGTCTCGTGGGCGGCGCTCGCCAGACGCTCGGTGGTGCGATGGCGCTCGTCACCCGCGCCCTCGTTCATCGGGGTCGACGTCTGATCGCTCATGCTCACTTCCTCCCGGGCCCTTCGGCCCAAAAGTGGCTGTGATTACCCCATCATATGTCATGCGGCCAGGAGCGCGTTCCATCAACCCTTGCGGCGCCGCAGATCCGCGCGCGGGTCGAAACGGCACTGCTCGCGCATGCGCTCGAACAACGTCCGCGCGCGCTCGTCGTCGGCGGGCGGATTGACGATCCGCAACGTTATGTACTGATCACCCGGCGGATCTCCGGGCAACCCGCGGCCGCGCAGGCGCAGGCGCCCGCCGCTCTGCGAGCCCGGCGGAACCCGCATCTCCACATCCCCGTCCAGCGTCGGCACCTTCAGTCGCGCCCCAAGCGCCGCTTCCCATGGCGCCACCGGCAATTCCAGATGAATATCGCGGCCACGGAGCTCGAAGTAACGATGGGGCGCGATGTGGATCTCGAGATACAGATCGCCTGCCTGACCGCCCATGCCGTAGCCGCCCTGGCCGGCCAGACGAATGCGCTGCCCCTCGGTGACACCTGCGGGTACACGCACCCTCAGACTCCTCCGAGTGCGGCGCACGCGCCCGGCGGCGTCCGGCTCGCTGCCCTCGAGCTGCACGGTGCGCGTGACGCCGTGGTAGGCCTCTTCCAGGGTCACGGTGAGGGACGCGCCCTGGTCCGCACCGCGGGGACGCGCTCCGCCGGCGAAACCGTGCGCACGCCCCGGACCGCCACCGGCTGACCCGGCGTGGCGACCGAACAGGCTGTCGAACGGGGAACCGTGCGCACCGCCGAACAACGCCTCGAAGAAGTCGCTGAAGTCCTCGTCGAACCGGCCATGGCCGGGGTCGGCGCCATGGAACTCCCAGCCGGGCGGCGGCCGGAAATCCTCGCCGGCGTGCCAGCCGCTGCCGAGCTGATCGTAGGCGCGGCGCTTGTCGGGGTCGCTCAACACCTCGTACGCTTCGCCGACTTCCTTGAAGCGCTGCTCGGCGTCCGGCTCACTGCTCACATCCGGATGATAGCGACGCGCTAGCTTGCGGTACGCCCGCTTGATCTCGTCGGCGCTGGCGTCACGGCTCACTCCCAGCGTTTGGTAGTAGTCCTTGTATTCCATGTAACCCTATGCCCCTGATGCACTGACCCGTCGGGACTTCGAACACCGGGGCGTGGCGAGGGGGCGCGGCTGCGCCCCCGTGCTCACCCCTCGACCTGAATGCGTCGTGGCCGGGTCTTCTCCTGCTTCGGAATCACCACCTGCAACACACCATGGTCACTGCGAGCGCTGATACGCTCTGCATCGGCGGTGTCCGGCAGGCTGAACCGCCGGTAGAAGGATCCGGCCACACGTTCGACGCGCTTGTAACCTTCGGCCGATTCGTTCACTTCCGACTGCCGACTCCCGCTTATCGTCAGCAACCCGCCTTCCATGTGTATGTCGATGTCCTCGGGGCGGACGCCGGGCAGATCCGCTTCGATGACATAACGGTTCGGCTCTTCGCGAATATCCACCGCCGGTGTCCAGTCGCTGGTCGCCAGGCTGCTGGCGTCGTCACCGCCCTCGGAGAGGCGGCTCAGCTCGCGGGTAAGCTCATTGATCAGCCCCAGGGGCTCATAACGTCGAATCGCCATATCTGAAACCTCCGTTCAACGACATTGCTTTCATGGCGGCAGCGACGAGAGCCGATCAGCGCTTCCATCAGCACCGCCGTCAACAGAGGAAGTGGTGCCGGGGACAACGAATTCAAGACAACTCGGCGACTTGCGCTTGCAGCAGCGTGCGGGCGCTGGTATAAAGACCGGTCTTCGAGGAACCTCTGATCAGCACCATGTCCTGCCGCCGGATCGCGGGCGGCCGCGGAGGGGTCTGATCAGAGGTTCCTCGTACGTGGATCGACTAGGGGTCGAACGGATACGCCGATTCAGGAGGCAGTTCCCATGGCGAAGGTCTGCCAGGTAACGGGCAAGCGCCCGGCTACGGGCAACAACGTCTCGCACTCGAACATCAAGACCAAGCGCCGCTTCCTGCCCAACCTGCGGTATCACCGCTTTTGGGTGGAGAGCGAGCAGCGCTTCGTTCGTCTGCGGGTTTCTTCCAAGGGCATGCGGATCATCGACAAGAAGGGCATCGACGAGGTGCTCACCGATATTCGCGCCCGCGGCGAGAAGGTCTGAGGTGAAGCATCATGCGCGATAAGATCAAGCTCGTCTCCAGTGCCGGCACCGGGCACTTCTACACCACGGACAAGAACAAGCGGAACACCCCGCACAAGCTGGAGTTCCGCAAGTACGATCCGGTGGCGCGCAAGCACGTGATTTATCGTGAGGCGAAGCTCAAGTAAGCACATCGCCGCCACGTGACGGATCGAGAAAAACCCGCCTTTTCGGCGGGTTTTTTGTGCCCGGATCCCGCCGAGCACGCCCTCATGGCCACGCGGCCGCCGCTACGCCGCCGCCGGCTGCACGACGGTGAAACCGCGCAGACGCCGGGCGAAATCCTCCAGAGTCTGAATGCCGGTGGCCTCCGCCTCCGCACACCACTGCCGCAGCTGTTGCAGCAGCGCTTCGTGGGAGCGCGGCGCCCTCACCCAAAGCTGCTGCAGGGCGAGCTTGTATCGGTAGACGGTCTCCAGGCGCGCGCTTTGCGCCAGTGCCTGCTCGAGCCGCGCCTGCGCGGACTCGTCCACCAGCGCGGGATCCCGCACCAGCGCACGCCGTGCCCGCCGCAACAACCGCCGGCAACCCCGATCGGCGTTGGCGCGCTCCGCCCGCCATGTGGGCAACAGCACGTCCCGGGCATAGAAAGCCATCACGTGTACCCGTGCGCGCACGAGTGAACGCACGGTCTCCAGATCCGCCTCGGGTTTGTCCTGGATGCGCGCGCTCGGGGCGACACGCTTGACCCGTGCAAGACCCAGCGCCTGCAGGGCCCGGATATAGCACCACCCCAGATCGAACTCCCAGGGCCGAAGCGCGAACCGCGCGGAGCTCGGGAACGCATGGTGGTTGTTGTGAAGCTCCTCGCCACCAATCACCGCCCCCCACGGAACAAGATTGGTCGACGCGTCGGCGGGCTCGAAGTTGCGGTACCCCAGTGCGTGGCCGACACCATTGATCACGCCGGCCGCCCAGAAAGGAATCCACAGCATCTGCACCGCCCAAATGGAGATACCCAACGCCCCGAACAGCGCGACGTCGATGACCGCCATCAGGGTTACGCCAAGGAAATTGAAGCGGCGGTAGACGTTACGCTCCACCCAATCATCAGGCGTACCGTGCGCGAATTCGGCGACGATCGACGGATCCGCCGTCGCCCCGCGGTAGAGTTCGGCCCCCTCCAGCAACACGCGCCGCAGCCCGAGCACTTGCGGGCTGTGCGGGTCCTCTTCGGTCTCGCAGCGGGCGTGGTGCTTGCGGTGCACCGCAACCCACTCCGCCGTGACCATGCCGGTAGTCAGCCACAACCAGAAGCGGAAGAAGTGCGCGACCAGCGGATGCAGATCCAGGGCACGGTGCGCCTGGTGGCGATGGAGATAGAGGGTGACGGCAGCGATGGTGACATGGGTGAGCCCCAGCACCACCAGGATATACCCCCACCACGGAAGCGGAAGAAGACCAAACCACATGGGCGCGGGAAACCTCGGGGCCACTGCATTATGGCGAACGCCTGGCGGCGCTCCCTATGACACTATAGCGAAGCGGCCGAGACGCCGTCCAACCGGCTGCATCCTCCGCCGCTCGCCGGTATCATGCCGCCGTTGCACGCCACCCCGGGAGGGATCCCGATGCCCGCGCCCGTCGTCGAAGCCCGCGCACTGGCACTACGCCGCGGCCGCCGTATGGTGGTGCGCGCGGCAACACTGCAGCTCGCCCCGGGCGAGCGCCTGGGCCTGGTTGGCATCAACGGCAGCGGCAAGACCTCGCTGCTTCGCGCCATCGCCGGGCTCGCACGCCCCTGTGCCGGCGAGCTGAGCGTCTTCGGCATGCCACCGCACCGCCACGCATCGGCACGCCGGCGCATCGGATGGCTGCCCGAGCAGGCGCCGCTGCTGCCGGAGCTCGACGTGCGCGGCGCCCTGCGTCACGCGGCCGCTCTCGCCGGCGTGCCCGCCAGGGCGCGCACCAGGGCCGCGGAGACGGCCGTAGAGCGTTGCGGCCTAACGGCGGTGGCGGCAAAACGGGTCACGCAGCTTTCGCTCGGTTACCGCCGACGCCTCGGACTCGCCCAGGCGCTCGTCCACGAACCACGGCTGCTGCTGCTGGACGAACCCAGCAACGGTCTCGACGCCGAGGCCCGCGGGGCGCTCTACGAACTCATCGCCGGGCTCTCCCCGGCGCCGGCGCTGATCGTGGCGACGCATGCCGGCAGCGACCTCGAAGCCCTGTGCGGGCGCATACGCGTTCTCCACGACGGCCGCCTGAGCGACCCGGCAGCAGGCAACCACGACTGGTGGCTGGTGCTTGGCGCGAACGCCGGGCCGGCCCCCGGGAGCCTGCCCGGCGTTGCCGACGCCCGAGCTGCTGGTGAACGCCGCTGGCGGGTGCGTCTCTCCCGCGATGCCGAGCCGGAGACAGTGCTCGCTGCGGGCATCGAGGGCGGCTGGCGCGTCGCGGAATGGCGCAGCCTGCGCTCGGATCCGGAAGCACTCATCGGCGCCACCGGCAACACGGAGACGATGCCATGATCGCCATCGCCCGTCGGGAATTCCTTGCACTGTGGCGCACGCCCACGGGCTGGGCACTGGCCGCGGCCAGTCAGCTGGTGCTCGCCTGGTGGTTTCTCAGCCTCGTCGACCGCTACCGGCGGGAGTACGAACCCGCCCTGACCCGGGTCGACAGCGCGCTCGGCGCCGGCGAGCTGATCATCGCACCCTGGTTCGGGGGGCTGCCGACGCTCACCCTCGTGCTCATGATTACCGCGGCCCTGGGCGTGCGTCTGGTGACCGATGATCGCCGCTGGGGCGGCCTCTCTCTGGCGCTGGCCGGGCCAGGGCGAGCAGGGGCCATCGCCGCCGGCAAGTATCTTGGCGGCCTGGGCTATCTCACCGTGCTGCTGTGCCTGTGGCTGACATTGCCGCTGTCACTCGCCATCGGGACGACGCTGGATCTTCCCGCGCTGGCGAGCGCCGCACTGGGCATGTGGCTCGCGACAGCCGCCCTGCTCGCGCTGTCGCTGGCGATGGCCGCCCTTGCCGAGACGCCCGCGGCGGCCGCCGGCCTCGCATTCGGTTCCGGCCTTCTGCTCATGCTCATCAAAGGCGGCGAGGCACCCGGCGCCCTCGCGTGGTGGGGTCTTGGCGGACACCTGCAGGGCTTTCTCGACGCTCGCGTTCACGCCGCGGACATCGCCTATTTCGTGACCCTGGTCACCACCGGGCTGCTCGCCACCACGGCGCGGCTCATGCAGTTGCGGGAGGCGCCATGAAACGGCTACGCGTTCGCATGCCCGGCCGCTGGCTGCTCGCCGCATTGGCCGCAGTCGCGGTAGCCGTGACGGGCACGCTTCTCGCTCCACGGACAACGGCTGTCTGGCACTGGACGGCAAGCGGCACGCAACTGTCCGAGGCCAGCATCCGCCTGCTCGAGACCTTGCAGGGACCGATCAGCCTCACCGTGGCACTGCCCGAAGGTCACCCGGTAAGAGCCCATGTGCGCCGGCTGGCCGCCAGTTACGAACGCCACACGACGGTGGAGCTCGAGTTCGTCGACCCCGGGCGCTCGCAGCAACGCGCCCGGGAACTCGGCTTGCTGCGTGACGGTGAAGGCCTCGTCGGCTGGCAGGGACGCCATGAACGGTTTTCGACGCCTTCCGAGGCGCGGATATCGAGGGCATTGCAGCGCATGAGCCGGCGTTCCGGGCGCTACGTCGTCTGGCTGACCGGTCACGGAGAGCGCCGTCCCGACCGCGGAACGAACTTCGACATGCAGGCGTTCGCGCAGGCCCTGGAGCGTCGCGGTTACCGCCCGCGCAGCGTGCACGCCAAGCGCGTTGCGAGCATCCCCGACAACACGGCAGTGCTGGTGGTGGCGGCACCGACACGTCACCTGGATACCGCCGCGCGAACGTTGATCGACGACTACATCTCCCGCGGCGGGTCGGTGCTTTGGCTAACGGAGCCCGGCGGCCAGGCGGGAACGCTGTTGCCCGTGGCCGTGGGCGACGCCCCCCTCGAGGATCCGCGCACACCGGAACTGCTGGACGTGGACGATACCCGGCTGCTGGTGCTCGACGCCGAGCAGGGCCATCCGGCCTCACGAGGTGTGCAGGCGCCGCTTCTGCTCTCGCGGGCCACCTCGCTCACACCCGGCGAAAGCGAGTGGCAGATCACGCCTGTGATCACCGGCAGCCGCCGGCTCACCAGTGATGAGCGACCTGCCACGCTGGCACTGGCGCTAACGCGGCAGCTTGAGGACCGACGCCAGCATGCCGCCATCGTCGGCGATGCCGACTTCCTCGCCGATGCCTATCTCGGCAACGGCGCGAACCTGCCGTTTGCGCTCAATCTCGTTGACTGGCTGGGCGGGAACAACGCGCTGACGGGCACGTTCATGCGGGGCGCCCCGGATCAGCGCCTGGATTTCCGGCGCACGGACGTTCTGCTGCTCGGCTTCGGGCACATCTTCGCCCTGCCCATACTGCTCGCCCTCGGCGCCGCGTGGACCTGGCGCAGGCAACGCGGCGGACGAGCATCCACCGGCTGACCCGGTGGTATCATCCGGACACCACCCGGCACGCCAGCGACGACACCAACCACATGCCCGAGCTCCCGGAAGTCGAGACCACCCGCCGCGGCATCGCGCCACACGTGATGCATCGCCACATCGCCGCACTCACCGTGCGCGAACGCAGGCTACGCTGGCCGGTCGCCGATGGCCTGGAAGCCCGGGTACGGGGACGACGGGTCGTGGACGTGGGGCGGCGCGCGAAGTATCTGCTCATCACCCTGGACGATGACAGCACGTTAATGGTGCACCTGGGCATGTCGGGCAGCCTGCGCATCGTGACCCACGACACTGCGCCACAGCCCCATGACCACGTGGATTTCGCCTTTACCGAAGGCGCGGTACTGCGATTCAACGACCCCCGCCGTTTCGGCAGCATCCACCATGCCGCCGCGCCGGTGGCGCAACACCCGTTGCTCGCCGAGCTCGGGCCGGAACCGCTCGGCGCGGACTTCGGCGGTGACTGGCTGTATGAGCGCGCCCGCGGGCGACGCGCACCGGTGAAAAGCTTTCTGATGGATAACCGCACCGTGGTGGGCGTTGGCAACATCTACGCAACGGAAGCACTCCACCTCGCCCGCATCCACCCCGGCCGGCCCGCCGGGCGCATCGCCCGCAAGCGCTATCACACACTCGCCGAGACGGTCATGGCCGTGCTGGGCGACGCCATCGAAGCCGGCGGCACGACCTTGCGGGATTTCAGTGACGTCAACGGCCGGCCTGGTTATTTCAGCCAACGCCTCGATGCCTACGGACGCGCCGGCGCGCCGTGTCGCCGATGTGGTGGCACGTTGCGCTCCCGCCCGATCGGTCAGCGCACAACCACTTTCTGCCCGCGCTGTCAGCGCTAGCGTCCTGGAACACAAAATGCTTTGTATTTCTGCGTGTCATGGCGCCGCTGTCGCAAGGCGGCGGCGCGAAGGCGTGGCAGTCCCACGTCGAACGGCACCAACACCGCGACAGTGGCGCCATGACGCGCCCGAAGGGAGCGCCCCAGTCTTGTCAGGGCGGTGTGGCGCCTCCTCGCCGTAGCGCCACCACGACTCGTCGCTGCGCTTAGCCCTGACAAGACTGGGGGCGCTCAGAAATGCAACGAATTCGTGTTCCAGGACACTCGTCCGTCACCCGCTGTCTGCAATCGGCGACGGCCGTGCAAGTGCGCGCGCTACCATGCCGAGCCACTCATGGCCCCGTTTTGCGTCGCCTGCCGCCGACACAAAACGGGTGGGACAACAACACCGTCATCCCCAGAAACCGAGCACTACGTTGCCCGAACAATAACTTGAGAACGCTGGCATCGATGTTGCTTTGAGTTCGCGGCCAACTACACGTCGGCCCGGTGCGCCGGCCACAACCGCGGATCGATCATGTCCACCTCACCCGACCAACCACAGGACAATCTCGCCGACGGCGTCACGGCAATCATCGCCCGCCTGGCAAACGCCCTGCGCAGCCACGAGTGGCAGGCCGCGCGGCCCCGGGGGCTGACCCCCACCCAGGCGCACGCGCTGCATCTGCTCGCCCAGCGCGAGCCCGCGCGCGTGCGCATCAGTGACGTCGCCCGGGAACTCGGCGTCAGCCCTGCGACCGCCAGCGATACCATCGCCACGCTCGAACGCAAGTGCCTGATTACCCGGGCACCGTCGACCGTGGACCGGCGCGCGGTGGAGCTGCGGCTTACCCCGGAAGGGCACGACGCGGTACGCGCGGTGGCACATGCCGGCGCATTCCTCGGCCAGGCGGCAGCGGACCTGCCAGTGGCGACGCAGACCACCCTCTTTTCCGGACTGCTGGAGCTCGCCACCACCCTGGAAGCCACGCGCATGCTGCCGCCGGCACGCATGTGCCCGACCTGCACGCACCTTCGCCGCGGCAGCCGCGGTGCACCCCACTACTGCACCGCCTACGAACGCCCCCTGAACGAGCGCGAGCTGCGCGTCGACTGTCCGCGACACGAGCCGGCGCCGGAGACCGTCGCCAGCACCCGGTAGGCGCGCCCGGCGCTGGTCTGACGCCGGTATCTGCTCTATCGTGGCTTGTTCGTCCATCGGCCAGCGTCCGTTGCGGAGAGCAAGTGCACGTACTAAGCATCCAGTCCCAGCTCGTCTACGGGTACGCGGGTAACAGCGCCGCGGTACCGGCCCTGCAACGCGCCGACATCGACGTCAGCGCGGTGCCCACCGTGCTGCTCACCAACAACCCTCACTATCCCGACACGGCGGGCGGCCCCATGCGTCCCGATACCGTCGCGGCCCACATCGCGACGGCACTGGAACGCATCGGACGGCCGGATGCCGTGATCACCGGATTCCTCGGTGACGGCGCGATCGCCGCCGCAGTGGCTGACGAGCTCGCTACGCTCCGGAGCCGCTACCGCGAATGCCCGATCATCTGCGACCCGGTGCTCGGCGACGAGGACGTGGGCCGGGTACTCGACGACACGGTACTCGCCGCGTTACGTGACACGCTGGTACCTGCCGCGGATCTGATCACACCGAACCGTTTCGAGCTCTCGGAGCTTCTCGGCATCGAGCTGCCGAGTGTGGCAACGGCCGTTCCCGCGGCCAGAACACTCATCGGCGACGGCGGCCCATCCGAAGTGGTGGTCACGGGGCTGCCCACAGCCAACGCAGCCGTCGCGACCCTGGCGGTGACCGCGGAGGCGGCCTGGTGTGTGCCGGTACCTCACATTCCGGTGCGGCCCGTCGGTACCGGCGACGTCTTCACGGCGCTGCTCACCGCCCACCGGCTACGCGGCCGGCCTCTGGCAGAGGCGATGGAGCGGGCCGTCGCCGGGCTGCACGCGGTCCTCGTGCGCACCCACGAGCTCGACCGCGAGGAGATGGCGCTCGTGACTGACAGCGCACGGCTACTCGACCCCGCCGAAACCTTCGACATCGAGCGTCTGGATTAAATCACGCGCCCCCACTGACCGATTTTTGCCTCCCATTCACTAAAGCTGTGATGTTGCGTAGCAGCATTCACAGCCCAACGTGTCTATAGTGAGCGGCAAATAGAATGCTTTTCCGCGTCACGGGAGGTGACTGCAATGATCGACGGACATCTGCTTACCGAAGCCTTCATCCGCGCCTACGAATTCGCCGGCAAGGACGTGAAGCGCCACCGCAAATCCCGTCCCGCTGGGCTCGACTGGAGCATTCTCGGGTACCTGCGCTGGGCCCGCCGGGCGGCCTGAGGTTTCGGGTTTCGGGAATCGAGTCAAAAGTCGAAGGGTTCAAGCGGCAAGCGCGCCCTTCGACGCCCGGTGGGCGCACAACGAAACCCGAAACGCACAACCTCTCGTTTCAGTCGGCACGTCGGCCAGCGCTACGCGCTCGCCGACCTACGACTGAGGTTTCGGGTTTCAGCCGAAAGTCGAAAACTTCAAGTGACAAGCGGCGAACTCGACCCACCGCGTATGCTTCGCGGACAAGAAACCCGGAACCTGAAACGCGCCCCGCTGTCTCGGCACGGCCTTCGGCCGTGAATCAGCGGGATCCCGGATCCGGGAATCGAATCCAGTCAAAAACATCAAGTGGCAAGTGTTCGCCTTCACGGCTCGGCATGCGTTTCGCGGACGCGGAACACGAAACCCGGACCGCGAAACAGCAGGTTTGCCCGTTCGGCACGGCCACGCCCCCTCTTTGAACTTGCCACCTGCCACTTTCTACTTCTTACTCGTTCCCCACCGCCTCAGCGCTCTGGAACCCCCGCACCAGATGGTCGAATAGCAACCCGTAGGCAATGCCCAACGGAATCGCCACCACGGCCGTCGCCGCCATCAGCGACGGCCAGAAGTAGACGTCCCCGCGAATCAGCTCGGTGGGCACGCCGGCGCTGATGTTCCGGCCCGCGCTCTCGGTCACGAAAGTCACCGAGTAGATGTAGTTCGACTGCGCCAGCGAGAACGCGAAGACGATGACCGCACCGATACCTGGCAGGGCCTGGGGCAGCACCACCTTGCGGAAAGCGGCGAAACGCGAGCACCCGTCCAATAACGCCGCTTCGTCGAGCTCCCGTGGCACCGAGCGGAAGAACCCCAGCAATAGCCACGTACAGAAGGGAATGGTGATGGT
The DNA here is from genome assembly GCF_051195215.1 of Arhodomonas sp. AD133. Taxonomy (NCBI): domain Bacteria; kingdom Pseudomonadati; phylum Pseudomonadota; class Gammaproteobacteria; order Chromatiales; family Ectothiorhodospiraceae; genus Arhodomonas; species Arhodomonas sp. AD133. Next base: position 95,924 of record NZ_JBNAZM010000014.1, read on the forward strand.
CGGCAGTACCAGAACCAGGGACCAGATGGAATTGGCAAGCCCCAGCCACACCACGATACGGAACAACGGAATGAACAGCAGCGTGGGGGGAATCAGGTAGACCAGAAATATCGCCATGCCCGAGTGTTCGCCCCACGCTCCGGTCAGTCGCGCCAACGCATAGGCCGCCGGTACGGCGAACGCAACGGTAATGGCCACCACGCACAGACCGATGATCAGGGAGTTGAGCAGAAAAGTCGGAAACTGCGTCTGGGTGAACAGGAACACCAGATGGTCGACGGTTGGCCCCTCGCCGTACCAGAAGGGATTGCTCTGGGGGTTATAGAGCTCCGACTCACGCTTGAAAATGGTGAGCACGGCATAGCCAATGGGCAGCGTGGAGAACAGCACCAGCAGCACGATCGCGAGGTAGAAACCGGCTTTGCGTACCTGAGCCCGCATGATTCCTCCCCTCAGTCACTGCGAAGCCGGTAGGCGTAACGCAGTGCGAAGATCGCCGCGGCCAGCAATACCGGGAACAGGAACAACGCCACCGCCGCCCCCTGACCGAGATCGCCGCTCTCGATACCTTTCAGGAACGCCCAGTACGGGAGGATCTGGGTGGCGTGCCCCGGCCCACCACGGGTGAGCAGTGCCACCACCGACATTTCGCCGATGACCAGCAGCGCCGTGAACAGCACGGCCACGATGAGCACCGGGGCGAGCGCCGGGATGATGATCCGGAACAGGATGCGGAAGAATCCCGCGCCGTCGATCTGGGCCTGCTGCAGCCGCTCCGGCGGAATCGACAGCCGTCCGGCCAGGACGATGATGGTGGCGAGCGGCAGCGTGCGCCAGACTTCCACGAACACCACGCTGCCCATCCCGAGCCATTCCCGGCCAAGATAGTAAAGGTGCCGAGCCGGCCCGAGGGGCCCGCCCGGGCCGAGAATACCGAGCTGCACCAGCAACCAGTCGATGGGGCTGAACTGGGAGTCGAGCAGCCACAGCCAGGTGATCGCGGCGAGTGCCACCGGCATGGCCCAGGGCATGATGAACAATACCTGCACCAGCCGTTTGCCATGAAAGTCCCGGGCGAGCAGCTCCACCGCCGTCGTCGCGAGCACCAGCAACACGGCCACCGTGGCGAGCGTGACCATCACGCTGTTGCGCAGCGCGGTAACGAACGCTTCCTGGCGGATCACTTCCACGAAGTTCTGCAGGCCGACGAACGTGTCCACGCTCGGGTCGCCGACGGTCGCATCGCTCGTGCTCAGCGCGATGGCGTAGAAAAACGGAACAGCAACGAAAGCGACTACGTAGATCACCGCCGGGCCGAGCATCAACGCACCCAGCACCCCCGGCCGCTCCAGCAAGTCGGACATGGGCCGCCGGGGAGCCACGGCTGGTCCGGTGCCGCGACGTTCGGCGACATCCCGGGCGCTCATGCCACCGCCACCTTCGAGGCGGAGGTGCGCTGGCCGCTGCGGGCGTCGAAATAGCAGGCGTCGCTGCGCCGGATCACGAACGGTTTGCGCTCGCCGGTCCCGAATGCCGGGGGCCCGGCCTGGCGCAGCCGCCCGATCACCCGTGGCGGACGCACGCCCATCGGTACGCCGGCGCGTACAACGCCGTAAACCAGCCATTCCGCACCGAGGAACTCCAGGTGCTCCACTTCCACGTCCAGCGTCAACGCGCGCTCGCCGTGCGGTGCATCCGCCTCGGGCAGCATGTGCTCCGGGCGGAAGCCGATGACGACATCCTCGGCCTCCAGGCGGTTCATCGGGGGATCACCGATAAACCCCGCGACGAAAAGATTGCTTGGATCGTGATAGAGCTCGCGTGGCGTCCCGATCTGCTGGACTCTGCCCTCATGAACGACGGCCACACGGTCCGCCAGGCCCAGCGCCTCGAGCTGATCGTGGGTGACGTACAACGTGGTGATACGGGTGCGGTCGTGAAGCTCGCGCAGCTCACCACGCGCCTGGCTGCGGATCTGGGCATCCAGCGAGCTCAACGGCTCGTCGAACAGGAACAACTGTGGATCCCGCACCAGCGCCCGCGCCAGAGCCACGCGCTGACTCTGGCCTCCGGAAAGGCGCGTCGGTCGCCGGTTGAGGAGATCCTCGATCTCGAGAATCCGGACTACCCAGTCGAGCTTGCGGCGTTGCTCTTCCGACGGCACCTTGCGCGCAGCGAGCGGGAATCGAATATTCTCGCGCACGCTCATGTTGGGATAGAGCGCGAAGCTCTGGAAAACCATCGCCACGTTGCGACGCTTGGGAGGAATGCCGACCACGGTGACACCATCGACCAGGATATCCCCCGACGAGGGCTCCTCGAGTCCGGCAACCATGCGCATCAATGTGCTCTTGCCGGAGCCGGAGGGGCCGAGGATGGCGAGCAACTCGCCATCCTCGGTTTCCAGGTCGATGCCGTCGACGGCCCGAATGGCGCCGTAGAACTTCTTCAGTGCACGCGTCTGCAGGACCGCCATAGGACCTCATTCCGGCCGCGCCGCGGACCGGCCTCGCGTCGCGAACATCATCCGCAGCGGCGGGGGCTCACTCGCCCCCGCCGCTACCGACGAAGCCCCGCTCACGCCATTTAGCGAAAATCGCCTTGATCTCGGCCGTCGTGTCCTCGAGCGCCTCCTCGGGGGACTTCACCCCGCGCGCGACGTCGGCCATCATGCTCGAGACGAGGTGGGACTGGTAAACCTCGCTGATCGCCGGGTTCGCGTAGCCGGGATAACCGAGCCACGCCGTCCACTCGTCGGCGGTACGCAGCAGCGAGAGCTTGTCCCGCGGCTCCGCCCCCCACGGATCGTCTGCCAGCCAGCCGTCCTCGGCGAAGAGATCCGGCGAACGCGAAGGATAGGCCGGGAAGTTGTAGAATTTCGCGTAGAAACTCGCCAGGGCGTAGTTGCTCTCGAGATCCAGCATGAACTTCTTCGCCGCGCGGATCTTGTCCTCGTCGGTGACATACGAAGGCATCGTGTAGATGAACCACACGTGCGCCGGCATCTTCACGTCCCCGCGCGGGCCCTTGAGCCCCGGCCGGAAGCCCGTGTCGGCGGCAACCTCAGGGGCAGACTCCTGGGCACTGCGGTAGAACGAAATGGAATTCTGGATATACGACGCCTGCCCGCCGATGAACGTCTGATTGTTGGACGCGGCGTTCCAGGCGAACACCTCCGGCGTCATCGCGTTGTCGAACAGCTGCTTGAGGAACCGCACGGCCTCCAGGACCTCGGGCGAGTCGAACACGACGTTACCGTCCTCGTCCTGGATCGAGCCGCCGTGGGACCAGATCAGCGCCCGCGCCCAGAACTCCGAGTCGATCTCCGGCGACAGGCCCACGGCCACGGGGATGCCGGTTTCCTCGAAGATCTTGCTGCCACCGTCGAGAAGGTCGGCATAGGTTTCCGGGCCGTCCGGGTAACCGGCGTCCGCCCACAGCGAGCGGCGGTAGTCGCCGGGGTCCGGCACCCACCCGTGACAGAAGCCGTACCACATATCCTTCGCGGGCAGGTAGCTGGAGCGCTCGCAGGTACCCACCGGGTCCCCGCCGAACGCCGCCATGGCCGCCTCGTTGACGTCGTCGAGCGGCTGAAGCCCATCGATGAACGCGGTCGGCGGTGCGACCATCTCGAACAGCGTCGCTCCCTCGCCGGCGGAAACAGACGCCGACAGCGTCGACGCCAGGTCGGCGATATTGATCATGTTCACCGTGACGTCGACGTTGTGCGCCTCGCCCCAGCGCTCGGCGTACTGGCGGAACCATTCGTCATAGCGCGGAACGAAATGACTCCACTGGGTGATGCTGATGGAAGTCCCGTCGGGGAACGACTCGGGGAAAGTCATCTCCCCGTAGGTGGTTTCGAAAGTGGGCTCACCGGGCGCTGCCTCTTCCTGGGCCTGAGCGGCGCCGGACAACGCGAGTGCGATGGCGGCCACACCCGCCACGAATGCTCCGGCAACCCGGCACGATGACGGTTGGTAACTTCGGCGATCGTCTGTCATGGCCATCCCCCTCCTAGAGGGCACGGAGAGACCATATTAATCAGGAGTCTAGAAAGCGGCGGTTGACTGTCAAATGGATCGCTGTCCAATGGACACGCCGACGCTGACGGATTCCGGGCGCTGCCCTATAGTTGCCGAAGTTCCCACAGCCAGGGCGTGTCAGATGCCACGGGTATCGTTCACACCCACGTTGCGACGCCACCTCGACGTGCCTGCCCGGACAGTCACGGCGGCGACGGTGGGTGCCGCGCTCGACGCGATCTGCACCGACCATCCGACGTTGCGCGGCTACCTCCTGGACGACCAGGGCCGGCTCCGCCACCACGTCGCGGTATTCGTGGACGACGTCCAGCTCCGCGGTGGCAGCGCACTGACCCACCCCCTCGAGGAAACCAGCGAAGTCGTGATCATGCAGGCCCTGTCGGGTGGCTGATCAAGCGCTAGTGTCCTGAAACGCAACGGGTTGGGTTTAATGGGAGGCACACCAATGAGCGCACGACTGTTCATCGGTACCCGCAAGGGCCTATTCATGCTGGAGGAGGATGCGGACTGGCACATCACCCGCACGGCGTTCCTCGGTGAGCCCGTGACCATGCTGCTGCCCGCAGACGACGGCGAGACACTTTTCGCGGCGTTGAATCTCGGGCACTTCGGGGTGAAGCTGCACCGCTCGCGTGACGGCGGCCGCAGCTGGAGCGAGATCGCCACGCCCCAATACCCGCCGCAGCCGGACGACGCGCAAGGCCCGGACTGGTCGCTCGCGCAGATTTGGAGCCTGGAGACCGGTGGCGCCGACCGCCCCGGCTCGCTCTGGGCCGGCACCATTCCCGGCGGGCTTTTCCACTCGGGCGACGACGGCGATTCCTGGGCGCTCGTGGAATCTCTCTGGTACCGGCCCGAGAGGGCCGAATGGTTCGGCGGGGGATATGACGCGCCCGGAATACACTCCATTTGCGTCGATCCCCGCGACAGCCGACGCGTGACGGTCGCGGTCTCCTGCGGCGGCGTCTGGCAGACCCGGGATCTGGGGGAAAGCTGGTCCCTGCGCGCGGGCGGCATGCGTGCCGCGTACATGCCTCCGGGACGCGCGGACGACCCGGGCGTCCAGGACCCGCACCGTATGGTCCACTGCCCCGCCGCACCCGACACCCTGTGGGTGCAGCACCACAACGGAATCTTCCGCAGCACCGACGGCGCGGAAAGCTGGCAGGAGGTGACCGGCGCGGAACCCTCGAGCTTCGGCTTCGCCGTGGTGACCCACCCCAGGGATCCGCAGCGCGCGTGGTTCGTCCCGGCAGTCAAGGATGAGTGCCGTATCCCGGTCAACGCCGCACTCGCCGTGACGCGCACCCGCGATGGCGGACGAAGCTTCGAAGTATTGCGCGACGGCCTGCCCCAGCGCGACGCCTACGACCTTGTCTATCGCCACGGCATGGATATCCACCCGGAGGAGGCGGTGCTGGCGTTCGGCTCCACCACCGGCAATCTATGGCTCTCCGAAGACCAGGGCGTGCACTGGCGACAGCTCGCCGCCCATCTGCCTCCCGTTTACTGCGTGCGCTTCGGGTAGCACCCGATCACGTTCGATGTCGCAGAAAGCGCTCATGGAGATCGAACACAGAGCACACGAAGGTAGTTGTCAAAATGACAGCGTGGCTTACTAACCTTTTCGAAAGTATTGCCAGGTTTCAGCGTCACTGCGCGGTGTCTCGGCAAGGCGCGGGAGCGCCGGCGTGGCGAGGGCCACGTCAAGCGAGCGCAACGCTGCCGAGGCGCCGCGCAGTGGCGCCCTGCGGGTGGCCGTGTGCGCCGCTGTGGACAGCGTTGCTCGTCGCTCATGGTGACCCTGCTACACGTCCCTCCTCGCGCCACTGACCATCGAGGCGAGTGACTCGGGATATCGCAAGCCCATTGTGGCGGCGTACCGCTAAGGCCTGTCGAAGCGAACAGCGGCGCACACGGCCACTGAGACCTGGCAATACTTTCGAAAAGGTTAGTATCCTTGCCTGCTGCACATGAGAGCCATTGCGCAGCGGAGGGAGCATGGGTCGCTATCGCCCGCCGCGGCCGAGATCGTCCCCATACATCACACCGGAAGGCTGGAACCGCCTGAATCAGGAGCTCGACTGGCTGTGGCGCGTCCGCCGCCCCGAGGTGACACAGGCGGTCTCCGAAGCCGCGGCCATGGGGGATCGCTCCGAGAATGCGGAATACATCTACGGCAAGAAGCAGCTCCGCGAGATCGACAGTCGGATCCGCTATCTCAGCAAGCGCCTCGATGCGCTGACCGTCGTGCGCGACCGCCCCGCCGATCCGGACCGCGTGTTCTTCGGCGTATGGCTGGACGTGGAGGACGAGGCCGGCGAGACCGCCCGCTACCGCATCGTCGGCGCCGACGAGATCGATCCCGCCGCCGGCTGGATCAGCGTGGACTCGCCCTTCGCCCGGGCCGCGCTCGGCAAGGCCGTGGACGAGGAGTTCACCGTGCCGACGCCGCATGGTGAGGTTGTCTACTTCATACTTGCCGTCTGGCAGGATCCCCCGATGGACTGAGAAACCGCGACCACGCGCCCGTTCCCTGCAGCCTCGGGTGGCATATTGCCGCTGTATCCGATGCACGGGCTCGCGTACATTGGCGCCTCCGAACTGTCGCAGAGGATGCATGCCCATGTTCGATGCGCAGCCCGTTCGCACTCGCGTGAAAGTCTGCTGTATCGCCTCCGCCGAAGAAGCATGGACCGCGATCGCCACCGGCGCCGACGCGCTGGGCCTCGTCGGCGCCATGCCCTCCGGTCCCGGCACCATCGACGACGCGACCATCGCCTCCGTCGCCGCGCAGGTTCCGCCACCGGTGGCAAGCTTCCTGCTCACCGCCGAAACCACCGCTGAAGGCATCGCGGAGCACGTCCGTCGTACCGGGGCATCCACGGTTCAGATCGTCAACCACATCGATCCGGCACAGACTCGTGCGCTCGTCCGTGCGCTACCGTCAACGCGCCGCGTGCAGGTCATCCACGTCGAGGATGAAAGTGCCCTCGGCCTCATCGACCGTTACGCCGACTCGGTGCATGCCTTTCTGCTCGACTCCGGCCGGCCCACTCTGACGGTACCGGAGCTCGGTGGTACCGGTCGGGTTCACGACTGGCGCGTGAGCGCCGAGTTCGTTCGCCACAGCCCGTTGCCGGTATTCCTGGCCGGCGGCCTGACACCCGGGAACGTCGACGAGGCCATTGAGACCGTTCGCCCGTACGGGCTCGACCTGTGCTCGGGCGTACGCACCGATGGGCGTCTGGATCCTGACAAGCTCTCCGGTTTCATGACGGCCGTTCGAGAGGCCGACCGGCTCGTGAGCACCGCATCGCACGCGTAGTTCGACTAATCCGATCACAGGTAATGCCACGTGTCAGCGCGGCAGCCGCGTTGCGCTTACTCGACATGAGCCACGCCTTCGCTCGCGCGCCTTGCAGCCGAACCGCACAAGCACTCTGACACGTGGTATTAGTGTGATCGGATTAGTAAGCCCATACGCCGGCCACGAAAATGCCGACGCCGATGAGTCCCAGCGCGACGCCGGCAAGACGTCCGAGAAGACGCCCGCCCGGGGCCAGTTTTTCGAGCAGAACGAACCCGGCAATGACGGCAACCCAGAACAGATTCATCACACCGGCGGTAAACAGCAGCAGCATAAGCGTCCAGCAACAGCCAACACAGATGAGGCCGTGCTCCGCGCCCATACGGAAAGCGCCGAGCAGGCCCGACCGCCACCGGAACATGAAGAATCGAAAGGGCGAACGGCACTTGCGCAGGCACACGTCCTTTAGCGGCGACCACTGGTAGAGACCCGCCACCACCAGCAATACGCCGGTGAGGGCCAGGTTGGCGGAATCCATCGCCGGCATCCTCAGCAGCCGTTCATATACCAGCGTGGCCTGCAGCAACGTCGCACCGAGACTGAAGGCTGCCCATACCGCGAGATAGCCGCCGGTGAAGATCCATACGGCGCCATGCGCGGGTGCACTATCCCGGCGCCTGGTGACGATGGTGGTGTACACGAGGATGGCCGGCGCAGCGCTGGGTACCATCATGCCGACCATCATGACCGCCCACATGACGAACGTCAGCGCCAGAGGCCCAATGTCCCACACGCGGACGGCGGCTGCCGGCGCCATCACGTCGCCGGCGGCGCTCATGTGGACAATGCGGCCGGTATCGATCCAGAGGTAGACCCAGGCGAGCACGGTGAGCAAGCATAGCGCGGCGAGCACCACCAAACGGTCCCGCCGAACCGCCCTCGATGCCGCGGATGCCGCGTTGGCGACCATGGCTTACGCGAATGAATACCCACCAACCGCCGACCCGCTCCTAGCCCGTCCAGGAAAACGGCGCGAAATGACCGTTACGCGTACCGCTGGAGTCGTCCCAGTCGATCCCGAACGCGTGAAAATGACTATGGGTGGCATTGGCCAGCGCCAGTCGCGAGGAGACCGGATGGACCGTGTTCTCCAGGTAGATCGGCTCGCCTTCCCTTACCGCACTGGGAACCCCGGTCAACGCTTGGTCCACGAGATCGCCGGCCTTCACGGTGCGAACGAACCCTTCGTCGACCTCGAATTCCACCTTCCGTTTCTCGATGCCCGCATGCTCCCCCACCAGAGGCGCCAGCGCGGCCATCGGTCCACCGGCGGCGCCCGAGACGATATCGTTGATCGCCTGCGTCTGCGCGTCATCGGCGCGTTCGTCCACGATCACCCCGACCTTGATGTTGCCGTCCGCCATCGGGCCCGGTGAATGCATCAGAACAACGAGCGCGATGCCGTCCAGCACAACCTCATCCTTGCGCCCCGTGTCGATGTGCATCGCGATGGCTGCCTTGCAGTCCCCTTCCGTGGGCTTCGCCGCCAGGTTGGAGCCAATGCAGGGGCAGATGAACTCACAATTGCACGTTTCCACGTACTGCCCTTCGATCCGCCAGTCCGCCATGTCGAGACCCTCCCTCCAGACATCCGAATACCGGCCGTCCCGGACACTGCTCGCAACTCGCGCTCCACAGGCGCGAATGCTCACTCGAGTATAGGTTCCGCGCCGCCCACTCCCCCTCACGAACACCTACCGGCCATCAGACCGGACCGGTAGCGCGCTCGTCACCCGACATCCGGTTTCACTCCGGATTCGAAAACCGTTGCCGACCCTGTACGCCTCGCCGCCAACGGTCTAGACACAGGGCAACGAGGCGGCGATTCGATCGGGGGACGATTGGGGGAAGCATGAACGTTTCAGCCCTAAAATGTCCCGCTTTTAGGCCGGCCATTAATGTCGAACTCTGTAGCGGCTACGGGAGGCGCAAATGAATGATCAATGGACTGCGTGGAAAATGGAAGGCGTCCCTGTAGACCGCCCCACGGTCCGCTTCGACGGTATCTGGATCAATAAACTGGGATCGGAAATGTCCATTTCCGTCGAAGGAAACACCCTCTCCGGCTCTTATCGCACGGCGGTCGGCGCCCCGGGCCATTACGAAAATTTCCCGCTCATCGGTTTCGTCAACGGCGACTTGATCGGGTTCGTCGTTGACTGGGGAAAGTATGGCTCGATGACGTCGTGGGCTGGGCAGTACACGAACGCCGACGACAATACAGGCGAGCGCATCGAAACGATGTGGTATCTCGTCAACAATGTGGCCGAAAAGGACGAGCCGGACGGCCCGTGGAACGCGACACTCTCCGGTTCGAACGTATTCACCAGAAAATGAGGCGGCGGCGGGCCATCACCCGTAGAAGTGTTGAGCCCGCCACTGCGCCACCCGAGCACGCCACCGTAAAACGGAGCTCGAGGTCAAAGCCGATCGCTTCCCGCCTGGCCCGCCTCCTGTCTCACCGTCTTTATCCGATGAATGACGTGCAGGATCTCTTCCGCCGATTTCCCTTCGAATTCTTCCTGCAGCTCATTGAGCTGAGCCTCGAGCTCCCAGGCAACACGCGCCTTCTCGTACTCATGAGGACTGGTCAACGCGTCCAGCTCGATTTCGTCGTTTTCGAAATCCTCACCGAGCACGAGCCAAAGCGAGTACGGCTTCCATTTCCTGGCGGCAAACTCTATGAAGTCAGCGGTCAGCCTGACGCGGCCGTTCAGGACATTGACCCACCGCCGGTAGGCGATGCCGGACTCGCGGGAGAGATCATTGAGGGTTTCTCCTGACTGCCTCACGATATGCTTGAACCGTTCCTGAATGTCGGACATATGGTCGTTCCCCGTGCGCGCAGCAAGCGCATGACACTTCCGAATGCTCGTCATCGAAGCAATTTTGAAAAAATATACTATGCAACAACCCACACTCGGCGTTCAATTGCCGTGAACGAACAGGCGGTGCAATAAATGCACGCTTGTCACTCGCCGCAGGAAAAGGTTCCTTCTCGATCTGTGTGGGTTCCAGGGTGTGAAGGCGGGTAGCCGGTAGGTAGCGATGACCGATATGTTGTGTCCCCCATCACCGCTGCCGGAGTACCGCGACCATGGCGCCGAACGCCTCTGAGCTGAGCCTGTTCACCGCTGCGCTGGGTCTGTATTCGCCCTGGGAAGTTGTCTCGGTGGACTTCGATCCCGGCGCCAAGCGCATTGATCTGGAGGTGGGCTTTGCCCGCGGGGCGCGCTTTAGCTGCCCGGCCTGCGGGGCGGCGGATCAGCCGGTCCACGACAGCCGCCGGCGTAGCTGGCAGCACCTGCACTTCTTCGAG